>DATIPJ010000124.1:0-20982 GCA_035472155.1 Kofleriaceae bacterium | reverse complement strand
GCACCGGGCGCTTGAGCGCTTCCAGCGCGCGGATCACCGCGGTCAGTTCCATGCGGTTGTTCGTGGTCATGGCTTCGGCGCCGTTGAGTTCCTTCTCGTGCTCACCCATCTGCAGCAGCGCCGCCCAGCCGCCCGGCCCGGGATTGCCGCGACAGGCGCCGTCGGTGTAGATGTCGATCACGCCCGCGTACGCGTGGTCGGCTTGACCAGGGCGCCGATCACTGCGGCCTTCTCGCGCACCCGCGGACGAATCGGCGTCACGGTGTACAGGCGCTTGCGCGCCTTGAGCAGGAAGCCGCCGGCGGGCAGGGGGTAGGTGAGTCCGGGCCGCAGCATGCGCCCGGTGCCCTCGCCGCTCGCCAGCCCGCGGCTCCAGGGACTTAAGTACAGGTATCGCTGGGTCGAGGTGACCTCAAAGCCCAGCAGCACGAGCCACTCGCGCAGCAGGCGCTGAGACAGCACGCGCCGCATACCCGGAGGAAAGCCGCTGCGGCTCCAGCGGGCACGCATGCCCCACAGGCTCCAGGGCTGGAAGCCGAGCACCAGCAGCTGCCCCTCGCCGACCATCACCCGATCCACCTCGCGCAGGATGGCGTACGGGTCGGGAGCGAACTCTAGTGTGTGCGGCAGGATCGTCGCGTCGACGCAGTCGCTGATCACCGGCAATTGCGAGGCACGCGCCACGATGTCGGCGCCAGCGGACAGTCCGGGAGCGGCCACGACACTCTGGCGGCGGGTGCGGCTGCCGGCCAGCAGTTCCCGCGCCGCGCCCCAGGCGCCGACCTGCAGCAGCTCCCAGCCAAAGACGTCTTCCAGGGCCGCCGCCAGGAGCGCGCGGCCCAGGGGCGAGCCCCACCACGCGCTGAGTGCGGCGTCACGGTCCGGGATGTGTGAAATGCGAACTGGCACGCTGGCAGGACTGGCAATACTGTGAACTTAGCGGTTAAATTCCCGCGAGACCATCGAGCCGCGCGACCAGCCGAACAGCACCGGGCGGTCGCCGATCATCCGCAGGGCGGCGGCGACGTCGGCGGCTGCGCGCGTCGGGGTCAGGAAGCCAGTCGCATCGCGCGGCGTGGCGCCGTAGCCGCGCAGATCGATCGCGTAGGCGGCGTAGCCCTGTGCGACCAGCGCATCCATGAACGAGCGCGACTCGCCCGGAACTTGTAGATCGAAGTCCGGCCGGCCGCTCCACGTCCGACCGTGGACCAGCAGCACCGAGCGCCGCGGCTGCGGCGGCGTCTTGCGCCACATCGTGATCTGAAAGCCATCGTCGGCCGTCACCACCATGCGCTCGAGCGCCACCGGAGCTGCCGCCGCTGCGCGCGGCGGGCCCGCGGCGCCCGCGGCGGTGGACGCACCCGGTGCGGGCGCCGATGCGCAGCCCGCCAGCACGATCACCACGAGCGCGAGCGACGTCGACCGCGAGTTGGCCATGGCCGACGATGCCCGCATCCCGTCCGCGCGCGCAAGCGCCGTGCGGAACCGTTGGGACGGGGACCGCGATTCGAGCTACGCTGTGCGCGTGAGCGAGCGCGACAAGGCCGAGCTGGTGAAGACCGGGCCCGACGACCTGCTCGGCGAGCCTCCCGTCGTGGCGCGGCTCGTCGTCGAGATCCGAAGCGATGGCTCGCGCACCATCGCGCGCGGCGCCATGGAGGATGTGGCGAGCGGCCAGCGCACATCGGTCGAGGCGCGCGGTGACTCGCCGATCCAGCTTGCGATCGCGCTGGCGCGCTCGCTGACCCAGCTGCCGCGCCTCGGCGCACGGTCCGCCATCCGCGGCCTCCTCGGCCGACGCCGAGATCGCTGACGTTTCGTCGGCACAGCTGCTGCAAGATCCCCGGGGATGCAAAATGCCCAGTGGTCGCAGCTCCGGCAACGTCTCCTCGATCGCGGGTGGACCGTGCGCGACGACACGCTCTATGCGCCGCACGAAACACTGTGGTTCACCGACGCCGCTCACCCCGACCTGGTGGCATTTCGCGATCAGGTGAGCGACGGCGCCGAGCGCGTCGGCACGTACATCGAGAGCCACGTCGACCACACCGATGTCCACGAGGACCTGGTCAGCCTGGTGCACGCCCTCGACGACGTCCTCGAGAACTGACCGCGCGGCGCGCTACCAGCGGTGCCGATAGAGCAGGTCGGCGCCGATGTGGCCGCGGTCGCCGCCCGAGCCCTCGATGAGGACCTTGCGGCCCATGCGATACTGGACCTGGATGTCGCCGGTGTTCTCGTCGGTGGTGCCGCCGAGGTGCTGGCGATAGGCGACGAACAGGCGCTCGGAGAACCACTTGCCGAACGTGCACGAGCCGCCGGCAACCGCGCTCGCCGAGGTGGCAGGCTCGCAGGAGATGGCGTCGAGCTTGACCGGCAGGACCTTGCTGATCCGGCGGCCGAGCTTGCCCGAGAGCCAGCGCGCGCCGCCCGCGGTCACGGCGTCGCGCGTCTGGCTGCCGGGCTCGCCCCCCGGCTCGCCGCCGAGCAAGAACCCGAACAGCTGGTCGTAGGTGTAGCCGCCGGGCTCGCTCGAGAGTCTCAGGTCGGGCGTGCTCGCCGAGCCGAGGATCGCGACGTCGAGCGCGAGATCGGGGAACTGGTGCGACATGCGGATGTCGATCTGCGGATCGGCGGTGCCGGCGAAGGTGAGCGCGCTGGGCTCGACGGCGTAGCGCCGGCCGAGGATGTCGGCATCGGCATGATCGATCTCGACGCTGCCGCGCAGGCCCAGCGCATCGCCGACGGTGAGCGCGAGCCCATCGCTGTGCACGCTGGCGTGAAACGACACGCCCTCGGCGACGTCCTCGGCAATGACCGGCGTGGAGTCGAGGGTGACCGACGCGATCAACCACGGCCGCTGCGACGGTGAGGCGGCGGGCGCGGAGCGCGGCGGCGCGGCAGCTGCGCTGCCCGCCGGTGCGGCCGCGACGAAACGGAGGTCCGCCGGCGCCTGGACGTCGAGGAGCGGCGTGCTCGGATGGTCGGGCAACGTGATGCGGGCGCTGGCGATCTCGATCTTGCCGCACACGCGCGCGGCGGCGGCGCCCGGGCTGCACGGCTGGTCGTCGCCGAGCCGGAGCCTGGCATCGATGTCGGCGTCGATGATCGGGCGCAGCGCGGTGATCGGAGACACGCCCGCGAGCCGGAGCCTGGCGTCGATCGTCGCCAGGTCGCCCGCGGCGTTGGCGGTGAGATCGATCGTGCCGCGCCCGAGGCGGCCGCGCACCGCGGCGTGGATGGCGCGATCGTCGATCGACACGGTTGCGCGGGCGTCGCGCAGCGTCCCGATCGTGGCGCCGATCGGCAGCGAGCCGCCGGTGAGCGTGAGCGTGCCGCCGAGTCGCGCGGATGCGACCGTGAGATCGGCGTCGAGCGTGCCGCTCGCGGAGACCAGCGCAGCGGGCAGCTGCGGCACCGCGCTCGTCGCCACGACCGCCAGCGGCGCGAGCTCGAAGTGCCGCACGGTCAGGCTCGCCGTTGCGCCCGCGAGCGCGTCGAGCCGCCCGCGCGCGCTCGCGCGAAGCTCGCCGCCGGCCGATTCGCGGCCGCGCACTTCCAGCGTGGCGTTGCCGTCTTCCCACGAGGCATCGGCGTCGAGCTCGCGCAGCACGGGCGACGCGCGCCCCTCGAGGCGCGTGGCGACCGCGATGTCGCGCGCGCCGAGATGCGCTGCGACGACCGGCGCCGACAGCGTACCGCCGACGGTCGCCTTTGCGTCGAGCGTGCCGCTGGCGAGCTCGCGCCGCCCGAGGAGCGCGAGCAGCGGCACCGCCGGCGTTGCCGGGAGCGTCCATGCGGCGCGGAGCGGCGCGCGCAGCCCCGCGGCAGGATCCTCGAGCCAGCGGTCGAGCGTCATCGCCAGATCGCCCTCGAGCTCGCCGAGCGAAAGCGCTCCCTCGGCCTGCGCACGCGCGCCGGCGACCGCAGTCGCATGCAGGTGGCTCCCGTTCGACCCGGCGGTGATCGCGATGCGCGGCGACACCGGCTCGACGAGCGCACCGCCGGCGAGATCATCGATGTCGAGCGCGAGCTGCGCATCGGCGGCCGCGGCATCCAGCGTGAGCGCGGCGCTCATCCGGCCGCGGTAGTCACCGTCGAGGCCATGCGCGGCGAGCAGCTTCGAGATGCCCAGGCGGTCGAGGCGCTCGCGGTCGAAGCCAACGCCGGTGATCGCCGCGCTGGCCCCCAGCAGGAGGTCGCGGCCGCCGCGCCGCCAGGTCGCCGCCGCGAACGGTCGATCGGGCAGCGCGAACCGCGCCGCGAGCTCGGCCGAGCCCAGATCCGCGAGGCGTGCGGTCGCTTGCACGCTGGCATCGGCCCCGCCGCCGGTGAACGCGAGGTCACCGTCGAGCACCGCGAGCGGCACCGCGAGCTCGCGAACCGCGAGGCCGCCGCTCAGCGCGCCCGACGCGAGCTGGACCGCGCCGTCGACCGTGCCGTGCAGCGGCGCGCCGAGATCGATGCTGCCGGGCGGCGCAACCAGCGCGGCGACCTGCGAGAGCTCGAGCTTGCGCGCGGTGAACGCGGCGCTGCGGATCGCGCGGCGATCGAGCGCTTGCCACGCGCGCAGGTCGAACGGGTCGCGCGGCGCGGTGGCTTCCAGCGTGAGCGCGGCGCTGCCCAGCACGGCTCCGGTCGCACGCGCATCCACCATGGCGCGACGGCCGTCGAGCGCGAAGCTGGCCGCCAGGTCGATCGGTAAGGTCGTGCCGCGGAGCTGCAGCCGGCCCTGCGCGGTCCATACGCCGCGGCGACGCGCGAGATCGAGCGTGCCGCTCGCCATGCCGCGGTATCGATCGTGGATCTGCAGCTCTGCGAGCCGGGGGGACGTCAGGTGCGCGACCAGCGCGCCGGCCGCCCGGGAGAACGTGCCGCCGATCGCGACCGAACCGTCGCTGCTGTGCAGGGTCACGCCGTGCACGTCGATCTGCTGCGGTTCGATCTCCACCGATCCGCCGTTGCCCGCCCACGCCATCCCGCCCGGCAGCACGACGCGGCTGCGAGCGAGGACGATGCGCCTGCCGCTCGGCATCACGCTCGCGTCGGTGAACAGCTCGAGGCCGCTCGCGTCGGGCCGCGCGGTCGCCGCGATGCGAAGGCTGCCGTCGGCGCGATTGGCGATGTCGGCGCGAATCGATGCGATCTGGGCTCCGCCGACGCGAATGCCCCTCGCAGCCACGCGGGCTTCACCGAGGACGCTCGCCGGCTTCACACGCAGCTCGAACGCGCCCTCGACAGCGGCGATCGCGACGTCGGCGGTCGCGAGGCGACGGCCCGCGGCATTGCCCGCGACGCGCACGTAGAGCGCAGGGGCGAGCGTGCCGGTGGCCGTAGCGGTGGCCACGAGCGGTCCTGTGACGCGCTGGCTGCCCGCCGTGACCGCGTCCGTGCGCGCAGCGGCATGCGCATCGTCGAGGACGAATGCGTCCCCGCGGCGCTGCACCGATCCGACGGCGAACGCGTGCGGCGTCTTGTCGTCGCCGGCGAGCACCGCGACCGTCGCGCGATCCCACGTGGCGTCGAGCGCGACCACCGCCGCCTGCGCGGCCTCTGCCTCCGGCGCCGCTGGCCCGGCCGATGGCGCCGCGCTGCATCGGGCGGCCGGCTCGCCGCGCAGACGATCGAGCTCGCGAAGCGCACCGAGCACGTCGGCGTCCACGATCGCCGTGCCGCGCAATCGATCGCCGCCGGCGCCGCGTTCGCCGTCGAGCGCCGCGATCGCCGCACCGCGCCCGCACCAGCGCCCGTCGGTGATCGGCGCCAGGTCGATGCCGTCCACCGAGATGACCCCGCGCGCGATCCGGCGCGCCAGGTCGCCATGCAGCGACGCCCACAGCCGGCCCGCCGCGCTGTGGGCGCGGACCTCGAGCCGGGTCTCCCACGACGAATCCCGAGCCGCGGTGTGCGGCGCGCGAACCTCCGCCGTGGCGACGATCGTCCCCAGTGCATCCGCGACCGACGGCCGCATCCCGAGCTCCGGCACGAGCGACGCGAGCGCGCCACCCGAGGCGATCACCGCCGCGGCGCCTTGCTCGAGCGGGAACCGCGCGCCGCCGGCGCCTGGATCGATCACGACGCCCGTGGCGCTGACGATCGAGCCGCCGACCGCGACGTGCGCCACCGGTAGGCGCACGACCCGATCGAGGACGATCGCGCTGGTCGCGGTCAGCTCGGCATCGCGCTGCGGCCAGCGCGCGTGCGACCACACGAACAGCGTCACCACGCCGTGCTCGACGGTGCCGGACCCCATGGCGGCGAGGTCGGACAGCGCGATCGCGGTGCCGCCGGCCGCAACGTCGAGCGACGCGCGCGCGATGGCCACGCGTTCGAGCTCGATCCGCCAGGGCGAGGGCGCGGCCTCGCTCGCCCCGGGCGCCGTTGCCGAGGGCAGGATCGCGACGCGAACCCCGTCGGCGACCAGCGCGTGGATGCGCGCGGTGTGGCTCGCGAGCGGCCAGAGCGCGAGATCGACGCGCAGCTCGGCGATGGCGACCATCCGCACGCCGTCGGGGCGATCGAGCTCGACGTCGCGCAGCGTGAGGCTGCCCAGCAGGCTGCCCTCGAGCGCGCCCACACGCGCGCCGCCCGGGAACGTATCGCGCAAGGCCGCCTCGACGCGGCTGCGCAGCTGCTCGCGGCCCCAGCCGGTGTGCGCCGTGAGAAGGAGCAGCGCGACGACGACGGCCGCGAGCAAGACGAGGCCGAGGCCGAGCCGCGCGAGCCAGCGGAGCGCGCTGCGCATCAGTAACTCTCCCCGACGCCGAGGTTGACGTTGAAGTAGTCGCGCCACGAGGTCGCGGCGAGCGGATCGGACGCCAGGCGGTTGATCCGGAATCCCAGGTCGACCCGGATCTTGAGGTCGCCGACGACCTTGCTCCACAGGCCGGCGCCGACCGCCCAGTACAGGTTGGACGGGTCGAGCTCCTGCGGCGTCGGCGTGACGTCGGCGCCGTCCAGGAAGAGGTTCGCGCACGTGCGGGCGGAACAGATCGAGGCGCTGCAGCGTGGCCAGCAAGCGGACCTTGGGCTCGAAGGCCTTGGTCGTGAAGTCGTAGGTCTCCGCCGCGCGGATGTCGGTCGAGACGGTGAGCAGCGGCTGCGACGGCGGCACGAAGCTGAACCCGCCCCGCACGCGCACCTCGGCCGTCGCCTGGTCGTAGCCGAGGCCGCCACCGCCGTGCACCTCGTGGCGGCTGGCCTCGGCGAGCTGCGCGGCGATCCCGACCGGCCCGGTGCGGTTGCGGTCGGGCTCGAGCTGCACGGTGGAGAATCGCCCGAGCTCGGTGATCGAGAGCTGCGACTGCTCGAGCGCGGAGAGCGAGTAGCGGTCGCCCGGCGCGAAGGCGAGCCGGCCGCGGACGGCGTCGACCAGCTGCGGACGCACGGTGCCGGCGATGCGCAGCTCGCCGAACCGCGCCAGCTCACCGGCCGCGACGGCGTAGCGCACGGTCGCGGTGGCGGCCGCGGGGTCGGCGTCGACGGTCCCCGGGACCTCGGCGCGCGCATAGCCCGCGTTCTCGAGCGCGGTCTTGAGCGCGAGCTTGGCCGCGTCGTAGGTCGCGTAGTCGAACGGGTCGCCGTCGGAGAGCCCCACGAGCGCGCGGGCGCGGGCCAGCGGCAGCTCGGGCGGCAGCCCCGTGATCTCGACGCGGGTGGCCGCGCGCCGCCCCTCGACGACGGTGAACACCACGGTCTGGGCGTGATCGGTACGCTCGACACGCGCCGCGACGTGCGCCGCGAAGAAGCCGCGCTTCCAGTAGGCGACGCGGATCCGCTCGGTGTCGGCCGCCAGCAGATAGGGGTCGACCGACGCGCCGTCGCGCCGGGTCTCGTGCAGCGCGAGCGCGGGCGCCAGCGCGTCGTCGGGGATCGCGCGGTTCCCTTCGACGCGGATCGCCTCGAGGTAGTCGACGCCCACCGGACGCACGCGCGCGGCGCCGCCGCATCCGCATGCGACCACCAGCGCGAACAGAAGCCGGCGAGACACCCCGAGGGATTGTGCCGCCCTCGGTGCGGCGGCGCAAACTCAGTAACGTTTGCGCCAGAGCAGGTCGACGCCCTGGGAGTAGTTGCCGGCCGTGCCTTCGATCACGACCCGGCGCGAAAGCCAGTACTCGAGCTGGCCCTCGCCGATGTTCTCGTCGGGTCGCGCCGCCAGGTGCTGCCGGTAGGCCAGGAACAGCGAGTGCGAGATCCAGCTGCCGACCGTGACCGCGGCGCTGCCCGACGCCGACGCCGACTCGTAGCGCAGCACATCGACGTCGATCGGCAGCGCTTTCTTCACGTAGCCGCCGAGCTTGTTGGCGATCAGCGATGCCCCGGCATCCGCGACCTTGTCGGTCGCCGCGCCGGACTGCGGGTCGCCGGTCGGGTCGCCACCGAGCAGGAAGCCGAGCAGCTGGCCCTGCGAGTAGGTGCCCGGGTCGCTCGACATCATGAGCTCGGGCGCGCTCGCCCGGCCGCGGATCTCGGTGATGGTGGTGACCTCGGCGAACTCGTGGGTGATGCGCACGTCGAGCAGCGGATCGAGCGAGCCATCGAAGTGCACGCCCGCGCGCTCGACGTAGTAGCGGCGCCCGAACAGGTCGAGGTCGCCGCGGTCGGCCTCGATGCCGCCGACCATCCCGATCGCGTCCCCGTCAGCGCGGAGCTCCACCTGGCCGCGCAGGTCGCCGCGGAACTCCTCGGATTCGACCCGGGTCCGGTTGAGCTTGATCTTGGCCACGACGATCGGATTGGTGGGTGCGTGGTCGGTCTTGGCGCGGTTGGTCATGCTCGCACCCGAGGCGAACGTCATGTCGTCGGGCGGGCCGACCGGCTTGAGCTTCTCGCCGCGCGAGTCGGGCACCACGACGAAGCCGCGATCGACCACGAGGTCGGCGACCCACTGGTTGCCGTCGCGCGACAGGTTGGCGGTGACGTCGGCGGTGATCTCGGGCTCGACGACGCCGATCGGCGAGATCTTGCGCAGCGTCATCGTGGCCTTGCCGCCGTTGGGCGCGGCGCCGTCGAGCGCGATCGAGCCCTTGACGACCACGCTACCCTTGCCGAGCCGGCCGTCGACGCCGATCGTGACCTGGTGGTCGGCGATGATCGCGTCGATCTTCGCGCGGCGCAGCGTACCCACCGACGGGGCGATCGGGACCCGCGAATCCGACAGATGGACCTCGCCGGCGATCTGTGTGGTTCGCAGATCGAGGCCGTTGACCCGCAGGTCGGCGTCGAGCTGGCCCGAGGCGCCACCGGCCGGCCCGGGTGCGAACACGAGCAGCGGGATCAGGTCGAACTTGGTGGCCTTGACCGTCAGGTGGCCGTCGCGCAGCGCCGCGGGGTCGACGGCGCCGGTGACCTTGAGCGACCCGCCCGCCTCCTCGACGCCGTCGATGTCGAGCTTGGCGGCGCGGCCGTCCCAGCTCGCCGCGATCGTGAGCCGCTCGACGGTCTTGATCGGCTTGCCGCGCGGCCCCGGCGGCACCTTGAGGCCGGTCGCCACGATGTTCGCCTTGACCTCGGGCTTGCCGAGCGTGCCGGTCAGCGCGATCGATCCGTCGAGCGCGCCCGCGACGATCTCGGTGCGGCCGAACACGGCCAGGAGCTTGGGCACGTCGGTCTCGACGAGCTTCGCGGTGGCATTGAGCGGCGTGGCCTTCCGCGCCTCGGGCGAGAGGTCGAGCAGCTCGGGGATCGACATCGGCAGCCGCCCCTGCAGGTCGATCAGGTGGCCGCCCTTGCTGGCGACCGACAGCGACGCTGCGATCGCCCGCTCGTCGGTGTTGGTCTCGAGATGGACGTCGATCGGCTCGACGACCGCGTCGCCGCGCAGCTGGGAGACGTCGATCTCGGCCTTGAGCGCGCGCGCCGCCGGCCCGACGTCGACGACGACGTTGACCCGCCCGCGCATCTGGCTCTCGATCCCGAGTTTCTCGAACAGCGCCGGATCGAACGCGATGTTCTCGGCGCGCACCGTGGCGCTCTGCAGCGCGCCGCGCCCGAGCCTCTTCCACGCCACCGGATCGAACATGCGCTCCGGCATCGCGAGCTGCGCCTTGGCCGACATCCCGCCGATGCCTTCGGCCGAGACCGTGAGCGCCGGCGTCAGCTCGCGCGGCCCGGTCTGCGACAGATCGAGCGCGACGCCGATCGGCTGCCCGCGCAGCCCGGGGGCGATCAGCCCGCGCGCCTCGATGCGGCCGCCGATCGTCGTCGCCGACAGCTTCAGGTCGCCGTCGAGCTTGCCGGCGTACTCGCCCTCGAGCCCGGCGAGCTCGGCCGCGCGCTTGATCTCGATCCCGTGCAGCGCGAGCTCGCCGCTCTGGATCGCGTCGCGCCCGAGCCGCTTCCACGCCGCCGCGTTCTCGATCTGCGCCGGCGTGGCGAGCTCCACAGCGATGTCCGCGCTGCCGACGCCGGGGCTCGACGCGCTGGCCTTGAGCGAGAGCTGCTTGTCGTGCAGCTGCGCGTGCGCGTGCGTATCGAGCGTGACGCCCTTGGCCTCGATCGAGAGGCCCTTGCCATCGAGATCGAGCTCGCCCTGCCACGCGGCGCCACGCCGGCTGAGGTCGACCTTGGCGTCGACCTTGCCGTGGTAATCGCCTGCGAGGCTGTCGAGCGCGAACGACTTCACGTCGATGCTCGCCGCGAGGTCGCCGCGCCGCCGCCCCGCGCGCTGGTACTCGCCTGTCAGCGCGAGGTGCCCCAGCGCGCTGGCGCTCTCCAGGTTGCTGACGGCGATGCGCTCCGGGCCGATCACGACGTGCCCCGTGTGGCCCGTCCAGTCGGCGCCGTTGCCAACCCGGACGCGGTGGCGCTGGACGTCGATCGCCACCGTGCCGCCGCCGACGTCGGCAGGCGGTGTGACCAGGGCGTCGAGGTCGAACAGCCACGGGTTCTGCTTGGGCCGCGAGCGCACCGCCACGGCGATCTTGCCGTCGGCGCGATCGGTGGCGTCGACGTCGAGCCGCCCGAGCTGCATGTCACCGCGCACCAGGTCGATCAGGCGAACCTGCGCCTTGCCGTAGGGCCGGTTCGGCAGCTGGCCCGCGTCGATCGCGACGTGCATGGACGCGACCGAGAGGTCCTGGACGCGCAGCTTGCGGCCATCGATCGTCCCGGTGACCGCGAAGCTGGGCTTCGGGCGGACCTGGCCGCTCGCCGCGAGGTCGACCTTCAGGGTGCCGTGCACCGGCGCCTTGCCGCCGCTGGCGTGCGCCGCATCGCTCGTCGACGCGTGCACCGTCGCGTTCTCGATCGCGAGCAGGTCGCCGACCATGTGCACGGTGCCCGCGAGCTTGGCGGTCACGCCCTGGCCGTTGGCGTCGATCGTCGCGCGCGCCCGCTCGCCCGCCGAGCTCACCGCGGCGAGGAATTCGGTGCGCGGCACGCCGGCGATCGCGCCCCAGCCGCGGATCAGCGCCCGCGCGACCGGCATCGAGCCCGGTCCGCCGGGCCGGGCATCGAACGAGACATTGCCCGCGGCCTCGCCCACGATGCGGCCCGAGGTCAGCTTCGACAGATCGAGCGTCCCGGTCACCAGCTCGCCGTGCGCGTGCCGGGCATCGACGTCGACCGCGCCGTTGAACTTCACCGGCGTCCGATCGATCCGGCCGACCACGCCCACCTGCGTCCACGGCTGACCCGGGGTCGGCGTCGCGGTCACCGTCACGGCGGCATCGGCGGGCAGCCGCACGCCGGGCAGCAGGCGCTCGACCGCGATGGCGGTCGCATCGACGCTCAACACGCCGCCGATCACCGGCGCGCGGCCGGGGCCCGACGGCACCACGCTCAGGTTCGTGCCGACCACCGTGACGTCGCCCGCGCGCGCCATCAGGAACGCCAGCCGCATCCCGCCCTCGTCGGAGTGCAGCGACGTGCGCACGTCGAGCGCTGCATCGCTGCGCTCGCGCCACGTGCCGTGCAGCTCGAGGCTGGCGTCGACCGGCCCGCCGTGCGGGATGTTCGCGCGCGCATTGAGCATCAGCTTGTCGAAGTTCATCACCTCGCTGCCGCTGTCGAACCGCACGTGCGCGCGGCGCAGCTCGACGCTGGGCAAGGTCACGCTCCAGCCCGAGCTCGGCCCGGGCTGCAGGAGGTGCGCGATCTGGAGATCGCCGTCGGCGCTGCGCCGCAGGTCGATGTCGACGTCCTCGGCGTCCACGCCCGCCACGCGCGCCTGGTGCGACAGCAGCGGCAGGATGCCGACCGAGACCGTCAGCTTCTTGACCGAGATCGCCGGCCGCTTGTCGGGGCCGTTGATCACCAGATCGTGCAGCGTCAGCTGCGTCAGCGGCGAGCCCTCGATCAGCCGCACCGTCGCGCCGCCGGTGAACATCGTGCGCAGCCGGTCCTCGACCTGCGCGCGCACCATCTCGCGCCCCCAGCCGGTGTGCATCGCAACCACGGCGACGATCACGGCGACGGCGATGAATCCGAACACGGCCAGCGAGCCGCGCTTGAACCAGCGCCAGCCGCGGCGGTGAGCCCTGGGCGTCTGCATCAGAAGGCCTCCCCGACGGTGAGGTGGTACGCGAACGACGAGCCAGGGTCGGGCTCGTTCGCGCCGGTGCGCGTGATCCGGTACGCGACGTCGATCCGGACCGGCCCGACGATGGTGAGGAGCCGCAGGCCCGCGCCGAGCGCCCAGTGCAGGTTGCCCAGGTCGAGGCTCTGCGCCGCCGCCTGGCCGTTGGCCATCCCGTCGGGCCGGGTGTCGATCACGCCGGCGGCGTTCGGATCCACGACATCGCCGCCGTCGAGGAACAGCGCGAACCCGAGCGGCATCTTGCGGACCGTCGTCACGGGGATGCGGGCCTCCAGGCTGGTATCGAGGAGCCGCGTGCCGCCGTAGGGGATCGTCTGCGAGTGGTCGGGCACCAGGTCCGGGAAGGTGCTCGGCGACAGCCGGCGCTCGCCGAACCCGCGCTGACTGTTCGACCCGCCCGAGAACAGGCGCTCGGTCGGCGGCACGTTGGCGGCGTTCGCAAAGATCGCGCCGTAGCGCACGTGGCCGGCGAGGACCGCTCCCTTGATCAGCGGCAGCGGCAGGTAGCCGCGCACATCCGGCTCCAGGCGCAGGAACTCGTAGTTGCCGCCGGCGAAGCGCGTGCCCTCGGTGACGCGCAGCTCGGCGTATCCGCCCAGCGTCGGCTCGATCGGATGATCGCGCAGGTCGACGATCAGCGACTGCTGGAACGCGCCGATCTGCTCCATGCGATCGAGGTTGAGGTAGTGCCGGAGGTCCGCGGTGGCGTTGCCGACGGCCGCGACCTCGTCCATGTCGGTGGGCTTCTTGATGAGCGCGCGGAACTCGTTGCGGAAGTCAGCGCGCTCGAATCCCCAGCCCACGCGCCCGACCAGGCGCGGCGTGCCGAGCCGAGCCTCGTACCCCAGGCGCGCCTCCGGCCCGTAGCTCGTGAACGCCTCGACGGTCAGGTAGTTGTAGCCGGCCTCGACCGCGCCCTTGGCATAGGTCAGAAACAGGTCCTGTCGCTCGAGCTTGGCGAGCGCCTTGATCCGCGGCTCGGGGGAGCCGCCCTGGCGCGGCAGCGCATACGCCGGCCGGAAGTCGAGCGTGACCGTGTCGAGCGGGAACGGCCAGCCGGCGATCGTGTAGCCCGCGCGCCCGCGGACCTCGTAGTTCACCTGATCGAGGCCGAAGCCGCCACCGAGCTTGACCTCACGCCGCGCGCTCTCGGACACCGCGACCTTGACGCCGACCACATAGCCCTCGGACTTGTCGGTATCGACGCGCACCGTCGAGAACCGCCCGAGGCCGTAGAGATTGCGCTGGGTCTGCAGCAGCGCCTGCGCCGAGTACGGCTGCCCCGGAGTGAACGCGAGCCGCTCCTCGATCGCGGTCGCCAGCTCGCCGTTCGCGCCGGTGATCTGCGTCTGACCGAACGTGGTCTTGGGGCCGGGCGTGTACACCAGCAGCACGGCCGCCGTGTGGCTCGCGCGGTCGGCGATCACGCTGGCGTCGAGCGTGGCGTGCGCGTAGCCGGCGTCCTGCACCACCTGGAGCAGGTCCGACTTGGCCAGGTCGTACACGTCGTAGTCGAACGCACTGCCGTCGGCGAGCGGCAGCTTCGCCCGGACCTTTGCGCTGTCGATATCGTCGGGCAGCCCGGTGATGATCGCCTGCGTCTTGGCGCGCAGACCCTCCTCGACCGTGTAGATCACCGTCGCGGTCTCGCCCTTGCGCTCGACCCGCGAGCGAACGTCGACATCGAGGTAACCCTTGCGCAAGTACTCGCCGCGGATCCGGTCGGCGTCGAGCTGCACCGTGTACGGATCTACGGCGCCTCCGCGCGACATCACGCGCTTGGCGCCCAGGCCGGTGAGCAGCGTCTTGTCCTTGACCTGCTTGTTGCCCTCGAAGCTGACCTTCTCGAGCCGATCTTCGGTGGCGCGTGGCGCGTTGCTGCCGTGGGCGCACGCACTCGCCAGCGTCGCCACTGCGAGAACCAGATGCTGCCAGGTACGCATCGAATGGCGCCACCGCAAGATCGATACCCGCGCAACCGCGTGAAACCCGAAGATGGCGGTGTGCGCGTATGCCACGGGCGCGTGACACATTCGCGCACCGCCATCGCGGGGCTCCCTTGTGCAGTGGCCCCGCGACACCTCGGCGCGACGTTCGTCGTCAGCGCGAGGGGTGCATGTGGTCGCGATCCTGCGCCGCCTTGCGGCGAAGCATCGTGACCAGCATCGGGATCGCGATCGCCGCGAGCGCGACGGCTGCGACCTGCCCGACGCGATTTCCGGTCAGGAACATGAACGCCACGAGCATGGCGAGCACGACCGAGAACCCCGCAGTCATCCCGACGACCGAATGGGGGACGCCATCGGGCTCGCGATCGAGATCCTCGGTGGGCGCGAGCTTGGAGTCGTCGCGCACGGGATTGTGCGGCTCGGGCTCAGCGTCCGCCCGACGGACATTTCGCTCAGTTGAAGTTGCCATAACCACCTCGCTTCGAGGCTGCAGCGCGAGCTACAGCACCCGCCGGCGGCCGATCACGGCGCGGTAGATCGCGAGCAGGATGATGGCGCCGATGATCGAGGCAATCAGCCCCGGGCCTTCGCCGATCGCATACCAGCCCAGCGAATGTCCGAGCGCGCCGGCGATGAACGCACCCGCCACACCGAGCAGCGCGGTGATGATGACGCCGCCCGGATCCTTGCCGGGCATGACGAGCTTGGCGAGGGCGCCAACGACGAGACCGACGATGAGAGTGATCAAGATATGCATGACAGCGCTCCTTCTGGATGACTACTTGTGATGGAACCGAGCACGAAGCCTGCCAACCCCGCGCTCGAGGTATGGCCGCAGGCGGTCAACCACGGTTCGGCCCATCCCGACGAGCTCGTCGAGCGTGACCTTGGTGCCCTGGCTGCGCCGGGTCCTGCGCCACATGCGCTCGGCATCCGGTGAATGAGTCGGCGGCTCCGGCTTCATTCACCCATAGGCAGCACTCCGCGTGCCAGACCGGCCGACAGCGCTCCACGCGCTTGCAAGCCGCTGCGCGCGGGTGCCTCGCCGCGCGGCCGCGCGCAGTCCCCGCCGCTCCGGCTCAGGTGTCCCGGCGCTCCGACGCCAGCAGCTCGCGCAGCTTGCGGCGCGCGCGCAAGATCCGCGTGCCCACCGTCGCCTTCGGAATCCCGAGCGCCGCGGCGATCTGGTCGTACGAGTGATCCTCGAACGCATACAGCTCGAACGCGACCCGCTGCTTGTCGGGCAAGCGACCCACCGTGGCGCGGACTTCCTCCTCGGTGAGCGATTGCCACCACGTGCCCTCGTCGATGTGCTCTACGACAGCCTCGTAGAGCGCGTGCTCCGCCCGCGCTGTGCGCCGCCGCAGCTTGTCGATGAAGAGATTGTGAAGCACGCGCGAAAGCCACGCCTGCTCGTTCGCGCCGTCGGGGATCGGCTGAACCGTGCGCATCACCTTCTCGAACACGTCCTGCACCAGGTCCTCCGGGTCGAGCTGGTAGCGGCACTTGCGGCGCGCGAGTGCCTCCAGGAACGCACCGTGGCGGCGCAGCAGCTCGCGGGCATAGGTCAGCGCGACCCGCGGGCCATCGGTCGGCGCGTTCAGGGCAGGAAAGCCGTGCATCGAAGGGGTTGTCGCGGCCGCGCGCTCGCTGTTACAGGGGCCCGAGCCGAATCGATCGGATTCGGTCCGCGCCCTGAAGGAACGGAATCACCCTACGGCGAGCGTCCCCCCTGCGGGGGTCTTGCTCGGCCCCCGGAAACCGCGAGAAAACGTGGATCTATGGATGCGGTGGATCCCGACCTGGTCCTCCTCGAGCGCTGGCGAAGCGGGGAGCGGCGCGCGGGCGAGGACCTCTTCGCCCGGCATTTCGCCGACATCTACCGGTTCTTCGAGCACAAGACCGGCGGCGAGGCCGACGAGCTCGCCCAGCAGACCTTCATGGCGTGTGTCGCAGGCCGCGACGCCTTCCGCGGCCAGTCCACGTTCCGCACCTACCTGTTCGCGATCGCGCGCAACCAGCTCTACTCCTACCTGCGCCGCGCGCCGCAGCGCGCCCAGGCCAACTTCGCGATCACCTCGATCGCCGAGATCGTGACCTCGCTCTCGAGCCGGATCGGCCGCGCCCAGCAGATCGAGCAGCTGCGCCTCGCGCTCAGCGAGCTCCCGGCCGAGGAGCAGCTCCTGCTCGAGCTGCACTACTGGCACGACCTCGACTCCATCGCGCTCGGCGAGGTCTTCGAGACCACCAGCGGCGCGATCCGCGTGCGCCTCCTGCGCGCCCGCCGTGCCCTCCACGCTCGCATGAAGCAGCTCGGCTTCGCGCTGCCGACCCGCGAGACCAGCGACGGCCTGGCCTCGGCGCTCGCGCGCAGCGACTCCAGCGACGAGTCGTGATCGCGCCTACTTCGCCGACGGCAGCTTGCCCTGCACGCCCTTGACGTAGAAGTTGATGCCGTGCAGGAAGTCGTCGGTGGCGGTCTTGTCCGCGGCGACGACTTCCTTGCCATCCTGGTCGACGACCGGCCCCTTCCAGATCGCGAACGAGCCGTCGGCGAGCCCCTGCTTGACCTGCGCGAGCTTGTCCTTGAGGGGGCCCGGCACCTTGTCGGAGATCGCCACCACGTCGATCGCGTGTTCTTTGACGCCCCACCACGTCTGCTCGACCTTCCACGTACCGTCGAGCACGTCCTTGACCGCCTTCTTGTAGTACGGCGACCAGTCGATCACCGCCGACGCCAGGTGCGCATTGGGACCGAAGGTGTGCATGTCCGAGTCCCAGCCAAAGCCAAACTTGCCCGCCTTCTCGGCGGTCTGCAGCACCGCCGACGAATCGGTGTTCTGCATCAGCACGTCGGCGCCGCCGTCGAGCAGCGCCTGCGCACCCTCGGCCTCCTTGGGGGGATCGAACCACTTGTTGACCCACACCACGCGCGTCGTCACCGCCGGATTCATGCTCTGCGCGCCGAGCGTGAAGGCATTGATGTTGCGGATCACCTCGGGGATCGGGACCGACGCCACCACGCCGAGCACGTTGGTCTTCGTCATTCCGCCGGCGATCACGCCGACCATGTACGCGCCCTCGTAGGTCCGCGAGTCGTACGTCCGCAGGTTCGGCGCCGTCTTGTAGCCCGTCGCGTGCTCGAACTTCACCTGCTTGGCGTCCGCCGCGACCTTGAGCATCGGCTCCATGTAGCCGAACGTCGTGCCGAACACGAGCCCGGCGCCCTGGGCGACCATGTCGCGAATCACGCGCTCGGCGTCGGCGGCCTCGGGCACGTTCTCGACGAAGCTCGTCGTCACCTTGCCGGCAAACTCGGCCTCGACCGCCTTGCGCGCCTTGTCGTGCGCGAACGTCCAGCCCGCGTCGCCCACCGGGCCGACGTAGGCGAACGCGACCTTGAGCGGCCCCTTGGCGGCGGCGGCCGATCCAGCGGCCGACCCGGCCGCGGCCGATCCGGCGGAGCCGCCCGGCGCGGGGTCGCGCTTGCTACAGCCCAGCGCGAGCGCAGCGGCGGCAAATACGGTGAATGTGGTGATCCTCAAAATGCGGGTCTTCACCGCATGGTTATCTCCGATCACGTGTCCGGGTGAAACGGTTTCCCGAGCGACGCAGGCATGTTGAGGCGGACCCACCCCGGCTTGCGCGAGATCAGCACCAGCACGGCGATCGTCGCCAGGTACGGCGCCATCGCCAGCAGATGGCTCTCGATCTGCACGCCGCGCGCCTGCAGGTGAAACTGCAGCATCGTCACCCCGCCGAAAAGATACGCCCCGAGCAGCACCCGCCCCGGCCGCCAGGTCGCGAACGTCGTCATCGCCAGCGCGATCCAGCCGCGCCCGGCCGTCAGGCCCTCGACCCACAGCCGCGTGTACGCCAGGGCGACGTAGGCTCCGGCGATCCCACACAGCGCCCCGCCGATCACCACCGCCGCGAGCCGGATCCGCCGCACCGGATGCCCGAGCGCATGCGCCGACGCCGGCGATTCGCCCACCGCGCGCAGCACCAGCCCCGCGCGCGAGCGATAGAGCCACCACGCGAGCGCCGCACACAGCGCCACCGCCGCGTACACCGCCGGGTGATAGCGAAACAGCGCCGTCCCGACGAACGGCACCTCGCCCAGCCACGGCCACGCGAACCCCGAGGCCGGCGGCAGTGACCGCCCGGTGTACCCCGAGCCGGCGAACGCCGTGAACCCGCTGCCGAACAGGCTCAGCGCCAGCCCGGTCGCGTACTGGTTCGTCGACAGCCAGATCACCAGCGCCCCGAACCCGAGCGCCATCACCGCGCCCGCCGCCGCCCCCGCCAGGAACCCCAGCGACACGCTGTCGCTGTGAAACGCCGTCGCATACCCCGCCAGCGCGCCCACCAGCATCATCCCCTCGGCGCCGAGGTTCACCACCCCGGCGCGCTCGTGGAGGAGGAGCCCCAGCGCGGCCAGCGCGAGCGCCGTCCCTGCGTTCACCGACGACGACAACAGCAGCGCGAGCGTCTCCATCACCGCGCCTCTCGCCGGCGCGCCAGCCGCGCACCGATCGCATCGCACGCCAAGAGCGCGAACAGCAGCACGCCCTGGAACACCCCGGTCAGCGCGCGCGGCACCCCGAGCCGCGACTGCACCAGCTCGCCGCCGAGATAGAACATGCTCATCAAGAGCGCCGCCAGCACGATCCCGAGCGGATGCAGCCGGCCCACGAACGCCACGATGATCGCCGCAAACCCGTACCCGACGGAGAAGTGCGGCGTCAGCTGCCCGATCGGCCCCGCGACCTCGAGCGCCCCCGCCGCGCCTGCCAGCACCCCCGACACCACCATCGCCGTCCACAGCGCGCGCCGCGCCGAGAACCCGGCATAGCGCGCGGCCCGCGGCGCGCTCCCCGCGATCTCGAGCTGAAACCCGGCGAACGAGCGAAACAGCAAAAGCCACACCGCCAGCGTCGCCACCAGCGCCAGCACCAACCCGGCGTGCGCGCGATATCCCTCGACGAGCCGCGGCACCGCCGCCGCAGCCGCGAAGCTCGCCGTCTGCGGAAAGTTGTAGCCGTGCGGGTCCTTCCACGGCCCGTGCACCAGATATCCCAGCAGCAGCTCCGCCACGTACACCAGCATCAGGCTCACCAGGATCTCGCTCGCAGAAAACCGGTCGCGCAGCACCGCGACGATCGCCGCCCACGCGCCGCCCGCCAGCGCCCCCGCCACCACGATCGCGACGACGATCATGCCCGAGCTGCCCTCGTCGGCGCGCAGCGCGACCATCGTCGCCGCCAGCGCGCCGGCGATGAACTGCCCCTCGGCGCCGATGTTCCATACGTTCGCCCGGAACGCGACGGCGAGCCCCACCGCGATCATCAGGAGCGGCGTCGCCTTCACCGACAGCTCGCTCCAGCCCTGCGCCGTGCGCAGCGGCTCGACGAAGAACAGCGACAGCGCCTCTCCGGGCGGCTTTCCCAGCGCCCAGAACAGCACCCCACCGGCGGCCACCGTGATCGCGAGCGCGACCAGCGGCGACGCAAATGCCATCGCCAGCGACGACACCCGCACCCAGCCGATGCGCGCGCCGGTCATTTTCTTCGGCGCGTCGCTCATAGCCCGACGCCTCCCATCCACGCGCCGATCTGCCCGATCGTCGCTTCTCCGACCGGCACGGCGGGCGAGAGCCGCCCCTTCGCCATCACCATCAAGCGGTCGCTGATCTCGAACAGCTCCTCGAGATCCTCGCTGATCACCAGCACCGCGCACCCTGCGTCCGCCAGCGCGGTCAGCTCGCGCCGGATCCGCGCCGCCGCCCCGACGTCGAGCCCCCACGTCGGCTGCGCCACCAGCAGCACGCGCGGCCCCGCATCGATCTCGCGCCCCACGATCAGCTTCTGTAGATTCCCGCCCGACAAGCTCCCCGCCGTCGCATCCGGGCCTTCGGCCTTGACCCCGAACCGCTCGATCAGCGCCGCCGCCAGATCGCGCGCGCGCCCGCGCCGCAGCCAGCCGCGCGTCACCAGCTCGTCGCGCGTCAGCGCCGTGTTCGCCGCCAGCGACAGCCCGGGCACCGCGCCGCGCCCCATCCGCTCCTCGGGAATCGTGCGTAACCCCGCCGCGCGCCGCCGCCGCACGCCCTCGCCGCTCACGTCGCGCCCGAACAGCCGCACCGTCCCGGCGCCGGTGCGCACCTCCCCCGACAGCGCATCCAGCAGCGCCCCCTGCCCGTTCCCCGAGATCCCCGCGATCCCCACGACCTCGCCTGCGCGCACGGTCAGCTCCACCGGTGCCAGCGCAGGCCCATCGATCTGCGGCTGCGCCCCCGCGAGCGACACCCCGCGCACCTCGAGCGCGACGTCGCCCGCGCGCGCCGTGCGCGCCGCAGCCGCCGGTGGCGCCGCTCCCAGCATCAGCGCGGCGAGCCCGTCATTGGTCTCGCGGCGCGCGTCCACCACACCTGCCACCCGCCCCGCCCGCAGCACCGTGCAGCGCTCGCACAGCGCTCGCACCTCGTCGAGC
>DATIPJ010000123.1:0-2415 GCA_035472155.1 Kofleriaceae bacterium | reverse complement strand
TCTTCCCGCTCGCGGGATCGAAGGCGTTCAGCGTGCCTCCGGCGGCAAACCAGACGTGCCGGCCGTCATACGTGACGCCATGGATGTGGTCGATCCCCGGAAAGGGACCATGCTCACGGGCGATCTCGGCGGTGGATCGATTCATAGGGCCATCTTAGTCGGTCGGCAGAGGAGCGGGGAGTAACAAGGCCGTCGTGAATCCCGGCACGGGCGGGGTGATCCAACGGCGCGCCCGCCCGCCGCCGAACGACTGCACCTTACCGGCCGCGGCCAGCGAGTCGAGCGCCCGCTGCACGGTGCGCTGGCTCGTCCCGAGCGCCAGCGCCAGGCCCGAGCTCGACCAGGACTCACCGTCGGCGAGGAAGGCGAGCACCGCCCCATGCTCCTCTTCGACAGGCGGGGCCATCACCACCACCTCGCGTGCGTGGAGGGCGGTAAGCGCGAAACCTCGCTTCGTCGCGTTGACACCGGCCAGCGGCCGAAGCACCCTCCGCAGCCGCCCGATCTCGACGCGCAACCGCGCGCGATGCGATTCATCGCTGAGCTTCGAGCCGAAGGCGCGCGCGAGGAGCACGTCTCGTGGTACGTCTCCCGGCCACGCTTCGCCCAGCGCGCGGGCGAGCGCGAACAGCACCGGACGCGTGGCGAGCGAGACCACCTGGCTCTCGTCCCGCACGGCATGACGGCACGCGTCCACGATGAAGGCTTTCGACGTCAGCAGCTCTTCGACCTCCGCGAGCAGGAGGGGGCGCTCCTCACCCGCCGCCAGCAGGCGCGCGGCGGGCGTGTCCAGGAGGCGGATGGCGCTTTCGACCTCCGCCGTCAGCGCCGGGATCCGTGCGTGGCGCGCGGCGCGCTCGGCCCGGCCGAGCGCCGCTCGCGCCTCCTCCGTGCGGAGGCGCCGCATGGCGATCCCAGCGACCACCAGCTCGTGGGCGGTCCTCGCCGCGGGAGGGAAGAGCGAGGGATCGAGGTCGGCGAGCGCACCCTCGGCCTCGTCGAGGCGCCCGATCAGGAGGAGGCGCCGGACCTCCAGGTACCTGGCATGCGCGGCGTTGAGGCGGTCGCCGTGCGCTTCGAGCGTCGCCCGAGCCGTGTCGAGGGCCTTGGAAGGCCAGCCCAGGTCGCGCGAGGCGAGCGCGATCTCGGCCTCGGCGACGACGCACCTCGCGCGGGCCACGGCCTCTTTGGGGCCGAAGGCACGCGCGGCGCGCCGCAGGAGAGCCTTCGCGCGCCCGAGATCGCCGAGCTGCGCCATCGCGATGCCGCGCAGCGCGAGAGCCGGCGGGTCGTCGCGCAGGGCGACCCGCTGCAAGGCGCCGAGGGAATCCCCGGCGGCGAGGGCGCGCGCCGCGGCGGTGATCAGCGAGTCCATCGGAATCCCGTCACACTTGTCACTCCCATCTCTTCGGCATCCAGTGGTAAGTCTATGTCACGGCCAGAGACCACTTGGTCGTATCGACAAACGACTTGAAGGAGACGAGAGCGATGACCATGCACAAGACCGGGACACGGAAAGAGTGGCTCGCGGAGCGGCTCGAGCTGCTCGCGGCGGAGAAGGAGCTCACACGGCGCAGCGACGAGTTGGCGCAGCGGCGGCAGGAGCTGCCGTGGGTCCGCATCGACAAGGAGTATCGGTTCGAGACCGACGAGGGGAGCGCCTCGCCCAGGCCTCTTCCGCGGGCGTTCGCAGCTCCTCGTCTACCACTTCATGTTCGGGCCCGACTTCACGGCGGGGTGCCCGTCCTGTTCGGCGATCGCGGACGGCTTCAACGGCTTCGCCGTGCACCTGGCCCACCACGACGTGATGCTCTGGGCGGTGTCGCGGGCGCCGCTCGCGAAGCTGCAGGCGTTCAAGCAGCGGATGGGGTGGACGTTCCCCTGGGCGTCCTCGTTCGGCAGCGACTTCAACGCCGACTTCAGCGTCGGGTTCACCGAGGCGGAGCAGCGCGAGGGTATCGACTACAACTACCGGCACGAAGGGGCGTGGAAAGGCGGCGGCGAGGAGACTGCCAAGTTCGCGGCGATAGCCGGAACCGACGCGGCCACGTTCACGCGCGAGCGGCCTGGCCTGAGCGCGTTCGCGCTCGAAGACGGCGCCGTCTACCACACCTACTCGGCCTATGCGCGCGGGCTGGACGGCCTGTGGGGCATGTACCAGTGGCTCGACCGCGCCCCCAAGGGACGCAACGAGACGGGCGGCCTCTGGTGGCGCCACCACGACAAGTACGACAGTTGAGCGAGATCGTGCGAGCTTCCCAGCGGGCCTTCTTCGGCGTCTCGGCGCTGCTCTTCGCCGCCAGCGCGGCGGTGACGATCAAATGGTGCGCGTCCATGTCGGCGATGGGCGGGATGCCGATGCCCGGCGGCTGGACGATGTCCATGGCGTGGATGCGGATGCCCGGACAGACGTGG
>DATIPJ010000122.1:0-19084 GCA_035472155.1 Kofleriaceae bacterium | reverse complement strand
CGCCATGCATCGCGTCGATCGCGGGGATGCCGCGGCCGCCGAGCTCGCGGCCTTTGCGCGAGGGGAGCGCGCGCCTGGCGTGCGGGTCGGGCATGTCCCGCGCGGCCGCACGGTCCGGACCGCGCTGGTGTTCGGGCATCGCGCCGCCGCCATCCCGCCACTCGCCCGCGACGCCTACGACGGAATCAAGGATCTTCGCGAGGCCGTCGCCGAATGTGTGTCGGCATCCGTCGATCGCCACGGCGCCCGGTTCGAGACCGCGCTGTTCTCGGGGTGCACGTCCGAGCGCGCGCACGAGGATCCGGTCCTTGCCGACGCGCTCGCCTTCACGCACCAGTACGCGGCGGCCAAGCTCCTCCTCGCCTGGGGGCTCGAGCCGGTGGCGGTGATGGGCGCCGGCGTCGGGGACTACGTCGCCGCGTGCGTGGCCGGCGTGCTGTCGTCACGCGACGCGCTGAGGCTGATCGGCGCTGGCCCCAGCCGCGCAGCCGCGTTCCGCTTCGTGGCGTGCTCGGCGGACGAGGACGCGCTCGAGCGCCTGCTCGCGGGTCACGGCGGACAGGTCCTCGCGCGCAGCGGCGGCGAGCTTCTGGTGAGTGCCGCGGCGCACCCGGCCGCGCTGATGCACGAGCTGCGCTCGAAGGGCATCGCCGTCAGCGCGCTTCGCGATGCCCGGGACGCCGCCGGCGGAGCGCTCGATACGCCCCTCGAGTGCCGCGCGCCGCGGATCGCGATCGTCTCGGCCCACACCGGGCTTCGCCTCGGCGACGAGGCGCGGGACCCGCGCTTCTGGATGGGCCGAACGTGCTGGCCGGGCGCGATCGAGCGTGCGTTCGACACGCTGTTCGAGCTCGGCTGCGACGCGATCGTCGAATCGCCCGGACTGATGCTGTCGCGCGTGGGCCGAGAGCGGAACGCCGCCAGCGACGTGTCGTGGCTGCAGGTCCGCGCGTGTGCACCGTCGCTGCGGGCATGCTGGGCGCGTCTGTTCACGATCGGCGCAGTCTCGGATCTACGCGCGTTTCAGGGCGGCCGAGGTCGTCGCGTGGCGTTGCCTACCTATCCATTCGAGCGCCGCAAGCTGTGGATGCAAGCCGCCAGCGGTCCGGAGGCCGAGCCGCAGGGACTCGGTCCCGGTCTGGACGTCCCGGAGGTCGGCACCGTCTATCCGGCGGTTCTCGACGCGCGGCGCCTGTCGTATCTCGACGGTCACCGCGTGCACGACCGCATCGTCGTGCCGGCCACCGCGTTCGTGGACCTGGCGCTCGCGGCCGCGGCGCGGCTTCCAGCGGGCCAGGGCAGACAGGACAGCCGCGTGCTGCGCGACGTGGTGCTGCACGCACCGCTCGTGCTCGAGGACGGCCCCCGCGAGATGCGCGTCGTGGTCTCCGACGAGGCGCAGGACGGCTCGCGCACGATCAAGATCCACGCTGCCGCCGCGCCGCTCGGCGGCGGCTGGCGCTGTCACCTGACCGCCCGGCTCGCGCGCGAGGCCGTCCGCGAGCTCGCGCCCTGGCATCGAACATCCGCCGAGGCTCGGTGTTCCACGCCGCTCGATGCCGACGCGTTCTACGCGCGATTCGCCGAGCGCGGTCTGTCGTACGCGCGAGAGTTTCGCTCCGTTCGCGCGTTGCAGGCGGGTTCCGACGAGGCGCTCGGGTGGATCGAGCCGGCCCCCGGCACAGCGTACGCGCCTGCGGCTGCGTCTCTCGATGCGGCGCTGCAGGTGGCCGCCGGCGCCGGGGCGCTGCGCGCGGATCCCGTGACGCGCGTCCCGTTCGCCATCGACCGCATCGCGCAGCACCGGCCCTGTCCGGATCGTTTCTGGTCGCACGCGCGCGTCGAGCACACGGCGCACGACGACCAGGCGTCGTTCACGACCCACGTGCGGATCTACGACCAGGCAGAGCGACTGTGCGTCGAGATCGACGGCGTCGTGCTCCGCGCGATCGCTCCCGCCGCGCTCGCTCCGGTCGCCACGGCGCGACCTTCGGTCGACGCGCTCGAGCATGGTGTGCGCTGGAGGGTCGCACCGCCGCCGCCGCGCTTGCGTTCGATCCGAGGCGAGCGATGGCTGGTGCTCTGCGACGGACACGGGATCGGCGACGCCTTCATCGAGCGCCTGCGGCACGGCGGCGCCGCCCGCACGATCACCGCGCAGCTCGGCTCGACCACGCGCAAGCTCGGCCCGGAGCGCTGGCAGATCGAGGCTGGCTCGCCCGCAGCGATCACCCGTGCGATCGACGACGTCCTCGCCGCTCAGGGCGATGCGAGCTTCGATCACGCCGTGTACCTGTGGGCGCTCGACGAGCGAGCGTGCGGCGATGCCCTCATGGCCGGTCAGCTGCGGGTCTGTGGCGGCGCGCTCCTGCTGCTGCAGGCGCTGTCACGCCGCTCGCACGCGTGCGCGGTGTGGCTCGTGACCTGTGGCGCCACGCATGCCGGCGACGACGCCCCCGCACCGGGGCAGGCCCCGCTGTGGGGACTGGGCCGAACCGCGCTGCGCGAGCTCCCCCGGCTCGCGATCTCGCTCGTCGATCTCGAGCCGGGTCGCGAGGCTGCGTGGCAAGCCGACCGGCTCTGGGGCGAGGTGCGGCTGCCCGTGATCGCGCGCGAGGTCGCGCATCGCGGCGCGAGCCGGCAGGTGCCCGAGCTGGTCCGGACCGGCGATCGAGCCGAGCCACGCCTCGCGGCTCCGCTCGCCGACAACCACACCGTCGTGGTCGGCCATGGCTCGCTGGAGTCGCTGCAGGTCCTCGGCAGTGCGCGGCGCACACCGACCGCGCACGAAGTCGAGATCGCGGTCGAGGCCGCCGGCCTGAACTTCCGCGACGTGCTGGTCGCGCTCGGCTCGTACCCGGGCGACGCGCCGCCGCTGGGGGGCGAGTGCTTCGGGCGGATCGCCTCCGTCGGCAGCGCGGTCCGCGACTTCGCGGTGGGGCAACCGGTGGTCGCGATCGCAAGCGGGGCATTGTCTCGCTTCGTCTGCGTCGATGAGCGTCGGGTGGCGCCGAGCCCGGCGCGGCTGCGCTCCGAGCAAGCCGCCGGCATCCCGGTCGCGTACACCACCGCGAGCTACGCGCTCGACGAGCTCGCGAAGCTGCGCGGGGGCGAGCGCGTGCTCATCCATGCAGCCGCCGGCGGCGTCGGCCTCGCCGCCGTGCAGCTCGCGCAGCGCCGCGGCGCGGACGTGATCGCCACCGCGGCGCCCTGGAAATGGCAGGCGCTGCGAACCCTCGGTGTCGCGCACGTCCTGAGCTCGCGGACGCTGGCGTTCGCCGATCCGATCGCGAGCCCGATCGTCGCTGGTGGCGTGGACGTCGTCCTGAATTCGCTGACCGGGCCGGCGATCGAAGCCAGCCTGTCACTGCTTCGCCCCGGTGGGCGCTTCATCGAGCTCGGCAAGCGCGAGATCTGGAGCGTCGACCGCGTCCGGGCGCGCCAGCCGACGGTCGAGTACCGCGTCCTGGACCTCGCCGAGATCGACGAGGGACACCTCGGGCGCATCCTCCGGGAGATCTGCGAGGCGATCGAGACCCAGAAGCTCGCGCCGCTTCCCGTCCGCACGTTTCCGCTCGACGAGGCGATCGCTGGATTTCGCCACATGGCGCGCGCACAGCACATCGGCAAGATCGTCTTCGAGATCCGTGACCGAGGTGCGGCCATGCCCACCGGCGTGCGCCGCGATGCGACCTACCTCGTCACCGGCGGTCTCGGCGGGATCGGGCTCGAGGTCGGGCGCTGGCTGGTCGAAGCGGGCGCCGGCGAGGTCGTGCTCGTCGGCAGGCGTGCTCCGCGTACGCCGGCGTGGCCAGCGCTCGAAGCCGAGGGCCGACAGCGAGGGACCGTATTGCGCGCGCTCTCCGTCGATGTCACCGACGTCGAGGCACTGCGACACGCCCTGGGCGAGATCGGTTCGCGCGAGCGTCCGCTGCGCGGGGTGATTCACGCCGCCGGCGTGCTCGACGACGGCGTCCTCGAGCACCTCGACTGGCCGCGGTTCTGGACCGTGCTGTCGCCCAAGCTCGAGGGCGCCTGGCACCTGCATACGTTGACCATGGATCGCCGGCTCGACTTCTTCTGCCTGTTCTCGTCGGCGGCGTCGCTGCTCGGTGCGCCCGGGCAGGCGAGCTACGCCGCGGCCAACGCGTTCCTGGACGCGCTGGCGCATCATCGGCGCGCGCTTGGCCTGCCCGCGACCGTCATCAACTGGGGCGCGTGGGCCGAGGTGGGTATGGCCCGGTCGCTCGACCCCGCCACGCTCGCCCGCTGGAGACAGCGCGGCGTGGGAATGCTCGCGCCCGAGGACGCTCGCCGCTGGCTCGGGCGAGCCGCCGGTGCCGGGGAGACGCAGATCGCCGTTCTGCCGATCCAGTGGGAGCTGTTCCTTCGACAGTTTCCAGCCGGCGGCGTGCCGCCGCTGTTGCAGGCGATGAGCTCGGTCGCGGGTGGTCCAGGGGTCGCGGCGCAGCCGGCGGTGACCGAGTCGCTCGCCGGCCTCGGGCCCGAGGGTCGTCACCGCGCGATCTCGTCGATCGTCCTGCGCTGCGCGAAGCAAGTGCTGGGCAGCGGCGAAGCCAGCTCGATCGACGCGAAGCAGCCCTTGCGCGATCTGGGCCTCGACTCGCTCATGGCGATCGAGCTGCGCAACCTCCTGGGGCGCGAGCTGGGCCTGGAGCTGCCGACGAGCTTTGCGTTCGACCACCCCACCGTCGCCGCGCAGGCCCGCGCCCTCGGCGCGCAGCTGGCGGGCAACACCGCGCCGGCAGCGCCCGCCGCGCCCGGGGACGGAGCGAGCATCGCCCGACCGGCCGAGCACGATCGCGCCGCCGCCCTGGATGACCTCTCCGACGACGAGCTCCTGGCCCTGGCGCGTACGGAAGTCGCCGCACTCGAGCGAGGGCCACTGTGAGCGAAGGTTCCAACAACCCGCGCGAGGTTCTGCAGCGAACGGTCGCGGCGCTGCAAACCGCGCGAGCAAACCTCACGGCGCTGCAGCAGCGGCGCACCGAGCAGATCGCCATCATCGGCGCCGCATGCCGGCTCCCGGGGCGGGTCGACAGCCTCGCGGCGTTCGCCGAGTTTTTGTATCGCGGCGGCAATGGGATCCAGGACATCCCCGAGGGTCGCTGGAACGTGGACCGCTACTTCGATCCCGATCCCGAGGCTCCCGGAAAGACGTACGCGCGGCGGATCGGTGCGCTCTCCGACATCGCCGGGTTCGATGCGATGTTCTTCGGCATCTCCCCGCGCGAAGCGGCGGCGATGGGTCCGCAGCAGCGCCTGCTCCTCGAGGTCGCCTGGGAGGCTCTCGAGCACGCGGGCATCGACCCGACCGGGCTCGAGGGCAGCCGCAGCGGCGTCTTCATCGGGATCTGCGCCAATGACTACGGCGGCGCAACGCTCGACCCGAGCGCGATCGACATCTACACGGCCACCGGCGGATCGGTGTCGGTCGCCGCCGGCCGGATCTCGTATCACCTCGGGTTGGGCGGCCCGTGCATGGCCGTCGACACCGCCTGCTCGTCGTCGCTGGTCGCGTTGCACCTCGCGGTCGAGAGCCTGCGCGCCGGGGAGTGCGACCTCGCTCTGGTGGGCGGCGTCAACCTGGTGGTGTCCCCGCAGCTCATGCTGGGGATGTCCAAGCTCCGGGCGTTGTCGCCCCGGTCGCGCTGCGCGTCGTTCGCCGATATGGCAGACGGCTACGTGCGCGGCGAAGGCTGCGGTGTCGTCGTGCTGAAGCGGCTCGGCGATGCGCGCGCGGCCCGGGATCGAGTCCTCGCACAGATCGTTGCCACCGCGGTCAACCAGGATGGCAAGAGCAACGGGCTGACGGCACCCAGTGGGCAGGCGCAGGAGCGTCTGATCGGCGATGCCCTCGCGCGCGCGAGCCTGGCGCCCGCGCAACTCGATTACGTGGAGGCGCACGGGACCGGCACGGCGCTCGGCGACCCGATCGAGCTCCGCGCGCTCGATGCGGTGCTCGGCGGGCATCGCACGCGACCGCTCGTCGTCGGTTCCGTCAAGAGCAACATCGGCCACCTGGAGGCCGCGGCCGGCATCGCGGGCCTGCTGAAAGCGATCCTGGTCGTCCGCGACCGCGCCGTCCCGGCCAATCTCCACGCCTCCGCATTGACTCCCGATCTCGACTGGGCGCGGATGAACGTCGTCGTTCCGACGAGCACCTGCGAGCTCGCGCGCGATCGAGCCCTTCATGCGGGCGTGAGCTCGTTCGGGTTCAGCGGCACCAACGCGCACGCGATCATCACGGGGGCCGACGACGATGTTCCACCGCCGGCGCCCGGCACGGCGATGCTGGTGCTCGCGCTGTCCGCGAAGACGCCGCAGGCGCTGCGAGAGCTCGCGAGTCGGTACCGTGCGCGCATCGCCGGCTGCTCGCTCGCCGAGTGCCGCGACGTCTGCTTCACGGCGACCGTCCATCGCGCGTGGCTCGACGCGCGCGCCGTCGTCGTCGCGGAGACCGTGGAAGGCCTCGAGCGCAGCCTCACGGCGCTCGCCGAGGACCGCTCGCGAACCGGCGTTCTGGTCGGGCGGTGTGCCCCGGATCCGGGCGCGCTGGCGTTCGTGTTCTCCGGCCACGGCGGCCAGTGGCAGGGCATGGGCAAGCAGCTCATGACCCTCCCGGAGTTCGCCGCCACCGTGGAGCGCTGTTCCGACGCGATGGCGCCGTTTCTTCGCAGGTCGATCGCAGACCTGCTGCGCACCGACGCCGCGTCGGATGGGCGGGTGGACCTCGAGCAACCCATGCTGTTCGCCATGCAGGTGGGGCTGGCCGAGCTGTTGCGCGCGCGGGCGATCGCGCCCGAGCTGGTCGTCGGCCACAGCGTCGGCGAGGTCGCAGCGGCGCACTTCTCCGGCGCCCTGGGGCTGGACGACGCGGCGAGGATCGTCTGCGAGCGCAGCCGGGTGCTGCAGGCGATCGCCGGGCGTGGCGCAATGCTGTTCGTGCCGCTCGACGCGCGGGCGATCGCAGACTGGTTGGCCGAGAATGCGCGGACGCTCGAGATCGCGGCCACGAACGGTCCCTCGCACACGGTGCTCAGCGGCGATGCAGCGGCGATCGAGGCCGCCGAGCGCGCATTGCTTGCCCGCAACATCCAGACCAAGCGCATCAAGGTGGCCTCGGCGGCGCACAGCCGACAGCTCGACGACCATCTGCCCGAGCTCGCGGGGCGCCTTGCGGGGATCGCGCCCGCGAGCGATGCGCCGATTCGCTTCGTGTCCAGCGTCGAGGGGCGTGCGCTCGCACCCGGTGCGCTCGGCCCGGACTACTGGGTCCGGAACCTGCGCGAGACCGTGCGCTTCGATGCCGCGCTCGAGCACATCGTCGCCAGCGGCGCCGGCGCGTTCGTGGAGATCGGTCCAAGCCCGGTCTTGCTCGATGCCGTGCAGGCGATGGTCGAGCGAGCCGACGGTAGCCGGCTCGTGGCCGCGTCGCTGCACCGCGGCGGCTATGCGCATCGCGACTTGCTCGAGCTCGCCGGACGCCTGCATATCCACGGTTGCCGCGTCGACTGGAAGGCGTTCCACGTCCGCGGGAAGATCGTCGATGCGCCGAGCTATCCCTGGCAGCACCGGCGCTACTGGGTGGTCTCCGACTGGGACCGTGCGGCGAGCCCAACGGCCGAGGACGCCCTGATCGAATCGTCGACCAGTGGCGAGGTCATCGTCGAGCGCGTCGCCGACCTGGGCCGCACGCCGTGGCTCGCCGAGCACGAGGTCGGCGGTACGCCGCTGATGGCGGCGGCCTGGTTCCTGGATGCGGCCGCTTCTGCAGCGCTGCGGCGATCCGGCGCCTCGGCCTGCACATACGAGGACGTCGTGTTCGAGACGGCGCTCGAGGTACGCTCCGACGCCGCGCATCGCATCCAGGTCGTCCTGCGCGGAAGCGAGCTTCGCATCGCCAGCGCCAACCAGGAGCGTGAGCACGCGCGCTCGCCCTGGACCACCCACGTCCGTGGACGCATCGTGCGGGACGCAGCGTCGCCAGCGCCGCCGCGCGGCCTCGAGGCCGCGAAGCAGACGTGCACCCAACGGATCGACGCGGGAGCCTTCTACGAGGGGGTTCGCCGCCGCGGCTTCCGCTACGGGCCTGCGTTCCAGACGGTCGCCGAGGTGCTCGTCGGGCCTGGCGAGGCCCTGGCGCGGATCCGCGCGAGCGTGCGCGGAGCCAGGCACGCGACCACCGTGGTCGACCCCACGGTGCTCGACGGTTGCTTCCAGGCCGTGGGTGCGCTCGCTGGCGACGACGATGGGCTCTGGATCCCCGCCCGCATTCAGTCGGTCACGCTGTCGCCGATCGGAGGGGAGGTCTACGCGCACGTACATGGCTTCGCTCACGACGGCAACGAGCAGCGCGCCGACCTCGACCTCTATGATGCGTCGGGCGCACGGGTGGCCACCGTGCGCGGCCTGACCTCGACGCGGCTCGACGCCGCACGCCGCGATGCGGCCGGCCATGCCTGGACCTACGCCGTGACCTGGCACGAGCGGCCGCTCGCAACGCGGCCCGGTGCGCGCGCAGGCCGCTGGATCGTGATCGGCTCGTCGCGCGCCCTCACGAGCTCGCTGCACGCCCGTCTCGAAGCGGCCGGCGCGGTCGTGTCCTCGTTCGAGCCAGGCGTCGACGACCGCCTCGCGGCACAGCTGAAAGACCTCGCCACGAGCGATGAGCCGTGCCGCGGAATCGCGTACATCGCCGCGCCACGCGCCGCCGAGCTCTCGGTCGAGGGCGCGTTGTCGAGCAGCGCCGGCGAAGCCCTCCGCGTCGTCCAGGCCGTGATCGAGGCATCGCTGTGCCCGCCGGCTCGACTATGGATCTTGACGTCCGGTGCACAGTCGATCTCGGGCGAGGCCGTCGATCCATTCCAGGCGACGCTCTGGGGCCTCGGCACGGCGCTCCCCGCCGAGCACCCCGAGCTCCACACCACGCTCGTCGATCTGGGCAGCGCCGCCGACCTGGATCATGTCGCCTCGGACCTTCTGAGCGACGCGGATCCCGAGCGCCACGTCGCCTGGCGCGCCGGCCGGCGCTGGGCCGCCCGGCTGGAGCACGCGCCGCTGCCGTCTCGCTCCGGCCACCGTCGCGTCCGTGCTGCGGGCAAGAGCTTCCGGCTCGACATCGACGAGCCGGGTCGCCTCGAGACGCTCACGCTGCGCAGCGCATCGATCGCGCGGCCCCGCGCCAACGAGGTGCTCGTGGCGGTACGCGCCGCGGGCCTGAACTTTGCGGACGTGATGCGTGCCATGGGGTTCTTCCTCGATCGATCGGAGCAACGCGTCGGTCTGGGCACCGAGTGTGCGGGCGAGGTGCTGGCGGTCGGCTCCGGCGTCACCAAGCTCCGGGTCGGCGATCGCGTGGCCTGCGTGGCGACGAGCTGCCTTGCGACCCACGTCGTCGCGAGCGCCGATCTCACCTATCGGCTTCCCGCGACGCTCGACGACCGGACCGCGGCGGGCTCCCCCACCGCGTACATGACCGCGTGCTACGCGCTCCGCCACGTGGCGCGAGCTCGACCCGGACAGCGCATCCTGATCCATTCCGCCTCGGGCGGCACCGGCCTGGCGGCGTGCGCCGTGGCCCGATCGTGCGGCCTCGAGATCCTCGCGACCGCGGGAACCGAGGCCAAGCGCAGCTTTCTGCGCAGCCAGGGCGTGGCGCACGTGTTCGACTCGCGCTCGACGGACTTCGAGCACGAGATCCAGCGACTCACCGGCGGCGGTGGCGTCGATGTCGTGCTGAGCTCGCTCACCGGGGCGGCGATCGAAGCCGGGCTGAGGACGCTGGCTCCCGATGGCATCTTCCTCGAGCTTGGAAAGCGCGATATCCACGCCGGCGCGCTGCTGTCCCTGGCGTCGTTCAAGCGGCGCATCACGTACTCCGCGATCGACATGGCCGGTCTCCAGGTCGATCGGCCGCAGCTGTTCGCGCAGCTGTTCGAGGAGGTCATGGCGGGCGTCGCCTGCGGAGAGCTCCCGGCGCTGGTGAGCGAGGCGTACCCGATCGCGCGGGTACGAGAGGTGTTTCGCCGCATGGCGGCGGGCGAGCATATCGGCAAGCTGGTGGTGGACCTTGCCGGCGCCGCGGACGCGGAGATCGCGCTGCATCGCAGCGAGCTCGTTTCGAGCGACGGGTGCTACCTCATCACCGGCGGCCTGGGCGACCTCGGGCTCGCGCTCGCGCAATGGCTCGTGGAGAAGGGCGCGCGCGACCTCGCGCTGATCGGCCGGCATGACCCCGGTGCCGATGCGGCGCTCGCGATCGAAGCGCTGCGCGCCCGTGGCGCTCGCGTCACCGTCGCGCGCGTGGACGTCGCCTGCCTGGCGGAGCTGCGCGCCATGATCGAGCGATTGCGGGCAGAAGGCCGCGCCCTGCGCGGTGTCTTCCACCTCGCCGCGGTCCTGCGCGACGGCCGCGTGACCGCTCAGTCGTGGGACCCGCTGCTGGAGGTCTGCCGGCCCAAGGTCATGGGCGCGTGGAACCTCCATGTCCTCACCGAGAACGTCCCGCTCGAGCACTTCGTGCTCTACGCATCGACCGCGTCGATCCTGCCCTCCGGTGGCCAGGCGACCTACGCGGCTGCCAACGCGTTTCTCGACGGTCTCGCCGAGCACCGGCGCGCACGCGGTCTGCCGGCCACCGCGATCAGCTGGGGACCGTTCGGCGACGTCGGCCTGGCCGCACGACAGGCAACGACGAGCGGCCGCCTGGCGAGTCGCGGCGTCCACTCGATCCGCACGCGCGACGCGCACGCCGTGCTCGAGAACATTCTCGTCTCTGGACGCGAACGCTGTGCGGTCGTGGCCCTCGAGCCGCGCGCTTATCTGGACGCTCACCCATTCGCCGCCGCGGTGCCCTTCTACGAGCGCCTGCCAGATCCGAGAGACGCGGGTGCCGCGGAATCCGCGACCTCCCTGGACGCGCGACGCAGCCTGAAGACGATGGCCGCCGACGAGCGAGAGCCGCTGCTGGGGTCGATCGTCCGCGACAGCGTGGCGGCGGTCCTGCGTCTCGAGCCCGAGGAGGTTCCCCCCGACGCGACGTTCGTCGAGCTCGGCGTGGGCTCGCTGGCGTCCCTCGAGCTCAGGAGCCGACTCGCGGGAGCGCTCGACATCGTTCTCCCGGAGGCCGTGCTCTGGAAGCAGCCGACCGTGCGGACGCTGCTCGGCTACCTGCTCGAGCGCTACCGCGCCGAGGACCGCCGCTCCGCCGCGAGTGACAGCTCCGCGAGGAAATGAGTATCCACATGAACCAGACCTACCTTCATGGCATCGCCTACTCCGTAGGACGCAAGGAGCCGATCTCGTCGCTCCCGCTGGCTCGCGAGCCGGGCTTGCTCGCGAAGCTCGAGGCGCTGGGACTGGCGCATTATCGTCACTCCGCCGAAACGCCGCTGGAGCTCGCCGCCAAGGTCATCGAGGAGACGCTGGCCCAGTCCCCGGTCGCCCGCGAGGACATCGACGTCGTGGTCTACGCATCCTCGAGCGTCGACAGCGGCGCCTTCAACGGCCACGATTTCCTGCGGTTCTGCGAACGCGCCGGGCTCACGCATACCACTCCGATCGGTATCTCGCTGCTGGACTGCGCGAACTTCGGCGCCGCATTGCGCGTCGCCCATCACCTCGTCGTCCTCGGCGAGGCGCGCAACGTGCTCCTCGTGACCACCGACGTCTGCCGGGATCCCGACGAGCGCCTGCTCCGGACCGCCCTGGCGGTGCTGAGCGACGGCGCGGCAAGCTGCCTCGTGAGCTCCGCGCACGCGTCTCGCATCGAGGTGCTGTCCACGAGCCAGACCACGAACCAGCTCGTGCGCGAGGCGGTCATGCCGGCGCTCGCGAACTTGACCCGCACCGGAATCTCCGCGGCCGTGCACAAGCTGCTGTCGCGCGCGAACCTTGCGCCGGATGCGATCGGCCGCATCATCACGAACAACATCAATCGAGAGGCGATCCGCTTTCTCTGCGTGTCGGCAGGGTTCGAGTACGATCAATGCTTTCTCGAAAACATTGGCGATTACGGACATGTATTCTCCGCGGACAACCTCATCAACCTTCGCACGTACCTCGAGGATGGCGCTCCCCCCGATGAGACCGTGTTGATGTTGAGCAACAGCTTCGGGGCGTGGGGCCTGTCCGCGCTCCGCATCGCGTGAGCCCGAAGGAGGAACCATGCTCGCCTACGTGTATCCGGGACAGGGTTCGCAGTTTGTCGGGATGGGTCGTGCGCTCGCGCAGAGCTACGCAGTCGCACGGCGGACGTACGAGGAAGCGGACGAGGTGCTCGGGTTCGCGCTGTCGAAGCTGTGCTTCGATGGACCTGGGCCCGTGCTCGATCAAACCATCCACGCGCAGCCCGCGATCCTGGCGACCAGCATCGCGGGCTATCGCGTGCTCACCGAGGAGACCGGGCTCCAGCCAGCGATCGTCGCCGGCCACAGCCTCGGCGAGATCACCGCATTCACCTGCGCCGGTGCCCTGACCCTGGAACAGGCGCTCCGGCTGGTCTACCAGCGCGGCTCCCTGATGCAGGAAGCGGTGCCGGTGGGCGCCGGCGCCATGGCGGCGATCATCGGCCTCGATCCGGAGGATGTCGAAGCGCTGTGTCGAGAAGCTGCGCAGGGAGAGGTCGTGTCCATCGCGAACGACAACGGCGCACAGCAGCTCGTGATCGCAGGCAACGTCGCCGCCGTCCAGCGCGCGCAGGCCCTCGCGGAGGCGCGCCAGGCGGTCACGCGACCGCTGCACGTGAGCGGGCCGTTTCACTGCAGCTTGATGGCGCCCGCGGCGCTCGGCCTTGCCCACGTGCTGTCGAAGATCGCGTTCCAGGCCCCGCGGGTGCCCGTCATCGATGGGATCGACGGCGCGCTTCACCGGGACGCCAACGGCATCGCGGACCTGCTTGCGCGCGAGGTGAGCGCCCCGCTGCGCTGGGATGCGTGCATGCGACGCATGCGCGCGCTGTCGATCGACACCGCGGTCGAGATCGGATGCGGCAATCGCCTCACCTCGATGATCCGCCGCGCGGAGCCGGGCATCCGCACGCTGAGCTTCGGGACGCCCGAGGATCTCGCGCAGGTCGCAGACCTCGCCCGCGACCGGCCGCTTCTCGTGCGACCGCTCGGTCACTGGCAGATCCTCGATGGCGGCCACCTCCATGCACGCGCCGAGTCATCGGTCGTGTGGGCAGGCTCGAGCCAGATCGAGCCCATCGATGGCGAGCACTGGAACCGCAACACGAATGGAACCTGGATCCGGAGGTACGGCGCCATGGCGCTCGTCGGATCCGACGAGCGGCTTCGGGTCTTCGAACCGGACGCCTGGTACCCACGGGAGGACGGCGCGTACGCCCGCACCGACCGCACGGAGGTCATCTCACCAACCGGTGAATCGGAGACGTTCTCGCCCGAGGAGTGGGAGCTCTCCACGTCGGGCGCATGGCGGAGAAGAGACGGCACGCGGACCATCTGGCCCGATGGCTCCGAATGGGGATTCGATCCGGTGTCCCCGATACCTGGGCTCAGCGCCGCATGATGTGCAACCGCAGGCGGTCTCCGGTGCCGGGCCAGACGAAGCAGCCCTCGGCTCTGGGCCCCGACGGCGGCGGCGGTGCAGTGAAGCCGACCGGCGCTCCACCGCCGAAGTCCAGATTGGCGAGCGGGACACGCGACAGATTGCTGACGAGAAAGCCGTGCGTGGGTGGATATCCCCAGACGCGAGCCAGCGTCGCCAGTCCAGCGCTGAAGCGAAATGCCTCGAGCTCCTCGAGCGCCGCGTCGAACCGCGCGGGCGCCGAGCTCACCGCCTCGCGGACCCAGTCTGCGACCTCGAGCACGGGCGCCGCTCGCACACGCGCGGTCTCGACGGTGAGGAGCACCTGCAGGAAGGCATTGCCGAAGTACAGCGGCCCGAGCTCGCCCCGATGCCGGCGAAGGTCGACCGGGCACGCGAGCGTGATCGTGGGTGTGGTCCTGGCCTCGGCGTACTCCTTCCACAACGTCGCCGCCAGGACGTTACTCACCGAGGCGCCGGAGCTCCGCGGATCGCCCGCAGCCAGCTCGCTGATCGCGATGACGCGCTCCTCGACCTGGAGCGTCGGCAACGAGAGCTCCGGGCTCACCAGCACGAACCCCGCCCGCTCCAGGGCGGCCTCGTCGAACGAGCCTCGAGCGCGCGCGTGCGGGCGCGTGAGGCGGTCGCGATCGCAGATCGGCGGTGGAAGCGGCACACCTCCCCGCGCGCGTGCCGCCCAGGCCGACAGGAACAAGAACATTCCATAGCCGTCCGCGACCGCGTGCGACATCGAGTAACCGATCGCCGTCCCCTTGGTACCTCGACGGACGATTCGCACGCGTGCCACGGGCTCTCCCACCCGCGGGTCCACCGGATCGATGCACTGCGCGAGTGGAATCTCCGGACCGTCGGACGTCGTGCGGACGATCGAGCGCTCCCCCGAGGTGTCGATCGCGAGCGTAGATGGGTCGACCTGTACGAGCACGCCGCCGAGACCGACATACTCGCGCACCGTCTCGTGCAAGCTCTCGGTGAGTCGCTGCACGTCGAGCTCGTTGCTGTACTCGAGCACGAGCTGGAGAGGGCCCGCCATGTTCGCGGACCACATGTGGTCGACCGCGGAGAGTGGGATGAGCGTGGTCATCCCGCCTAAGGTAGCGCCTCGTTCAGCACGCACACAGCGCGGTCGAACGCATCCAGGCTGACCGCCGGCGAACCGCCGACCTCTGCCAGGGCGCTGTCGTCGAGCGCCGCCTTGCGCGCGGTGCACGTCGCCGCCTCCGCGACCAGGATCGGGAACGGCGTGTTGAGCAGGCCGTGCACGGTGATGTCGTCGATGAGCCAGCCGACGAGCGCTCCCCCTCCGTCCGTGCCGAGCCGGAACCGGATCTGGAAGGTCGTGCCCGCGAACTGATTCCCGAAGTTGAGCTCCAGCGGCTGGAGCGCCGGGAAGCCCGCGCTGGTCCCGCTGTACGCCATCCGGCCGCGGAGCGGATTGCCGCCCGTCCCCACGAGCGTCGCGTTGTATCCGGGGTTGGCGCCGAGCGCCGCCGCGTCCCGCCAGGTCGCGCCGCCGTCGGTCGACACCTCGATCACGCCACCATCAAAGAACGCCGACGCATCGCCCTCGAGGCTGTACGCATGCTTGAGGTTGATGACGACCGGCGCGGTCGGGCTCGCCTGCAGCAGCGGCGACACGTACTGCGTGTCGGTCGTGGACTCGGCATTCGCGGCGAAGAACGTCCGGTTTCCGGACGCGTCGCGCGCGCGGCCCCACAGGTTGGCCGCGCCGGTGCCGGTCGGCGTCCATACCGTGATCTGGGTCTCGGCGCGTTCGGTGGCGGACGACGTCGGCACGTCATCGGCGCCGGTCCGGATCGTCAGCGATGCGTCGACGCCACTCGGGGTGCAGGTGTTGTCGCCGGCGACGTGCACCCGGATCGTGACCAGCGTGTTGCGTGGCGCGGTCTGCAGCACCGTCACCGGGATCGCCAGGCTCGAGCTGGTGAACGGCTGCAGCGCGGTGATCTTGATCGGCGCGCCGATCCGGACGCCGGTCGCCGTGGTCGTCGCCGTGACGGTGACATTCTCGGCCGCGATGATGCCGTTGTTGGCCAGGCTGAGGTGCAGCGTGCCCGACTCGCCCGGGTCGAGGTAGCCGTCGTGATCGCACGAGATGCCATCGTCGACGAGGGTGAGCCCGCCGAGGCCGAACTTGCCGGCCAGCGTGCCGCTCTCGACCACGCCCGCGTTGGTCGCCGACGAGTTGCTTGGCGACACCGCGCACGACCCTGCGCCGCGGCCCGCGAACGCCGCCGCCATCAGGAGCATGTCATCGGTGTCGAGCGCGCTCGCCGCCGCGAGGAGCGCATCGCGCTGCTCGGTGAACGTCGCATTCGGGGGCGCCAGCAACAGGCCGGCCACCACGTAGTCCGACATCCGGCGGCGCGCGATGTTGACGCCGTGCTGGTCGGCGAGCACGTTGAGCACCTCCCACATCATCGTCGCCCAGATCTCGCCGGTGGCGTGCACCTCGCTGTTGCCGGCGCCGCTGAGCGCGCCCGGGAGCGGGTTCTCGTCGCCGATGTGCTTGAAGGTCCGCGGATCCTTGCTGTGATCGCGGCTGTACGGGTACCGCCGGATGCCGAAGTAGGCGCTGTTCGGCGTTCCGTCGGCGACCGCGTAGATCGCTGCTGGATAGGCGCCATCGCGGTCGTCGCCTTCGCGCAGCATCATCATGAGCGCGTTGAAATCGCCCCAGCCTTCGCTCATTCCGCTGCACTGCTGCGCGCCGCACGCCGCGAGGCGGTGATGGAGATAGTGCCCCCACTCGTGGGCGACCACCGTGTTGTCGAGATCGCCGTCGCGCTCGACACCCATGGACACGCTGTGCATCGTGACGGTCACGGTGCCCATCGCAAGCGCGGCCTTCAGCGATTCGCCCACCCCCGCGCCGATCGCGAGGCCCGGGAGATTGGAGGGGCCATTGCCGCCGAATCCTCTCGGATTGTTGCCGGCCGGATCTTCGATCATCACGCCCGCCGCGCCGGCGGCCTTCGCGTTGGCGACGACGTTGGCCGAGTTGCACACGCCCGAGAAGGTCGTCAGGACGATCTTGCCCGTCACATCGCTCGTGATGCGCTGACACGCGTCATCGAAAGGCGCAGTCGTATCGGTCGGAATGGCCAGATCGCCTTGCAGATCGAAGTTGCGCGGCCCCGAGCCGATCGCCTCGCTGGGCAGCGGTCCACCGGGCCCGTCGAGCGACGTCGTCGTGGGCGCGGACCACAAGTACATCCGCATCCGCGGCCGCCCGCCATCGGCCGGCGTTCCCATGTTGGCATTGTTGCGATTGCCAATGTTCGCACCCGCCTGCGCCAGCACGAGCATCGGATCGTTCGCGGTGCCGCCGCGGCCGAAGTTGTCCCGCTGCGCGTTGTGCGTCGCCTCGGTGAACCCGGAGTCGTACCACCAGTCGTGCAGCCAGTTGACGAGGTAGAACGCATTGACCGCGGCGGCCTTCGACTGATCGGGGGTGTCGAGTGGGCCGATCTCGTGGTCGTACGTGTAGTTGAGGACGCGGCCCGCCCGCACCTCGGGCCGGATATCGCTCGGCGATGCGTTGTTGGTGCCATCCATGTCGGCAAACGCCTCGGCGTTGTTGCCCGACGTCGTCGTTGCGTCGACGGGCAGCCACGGATCGAGGGGCCCGTTGAACGCCTCCATCACCACCAGGCTCTGCGGCGTCAGCGCGGGCACCGAGCCGTCCGGCACGCCCGTCGGATGCGGCGAGAACCCGGTGAACGGACCGTCGAGCGGCCGGCGATTTCCGGTGGTCGCCGCGTAGACCCGGTACACGAATGCGTCGTTCTGCACCAGGTCCGTATCGAGGAGGATCTCGCCGCCGTCGTCGGTCACCAGGTAGTCGTGCGCATAGAACGGCGACGAGTCGCTCATCGGATCAAAGGCACCGGTGCCCATGACCTCGACCCGCCATACCGCGGCGAGCCCGTCGCCGATCTTGGCGAGCTCCCGGCGCGCGCGGGCGCTCTCCACCTGCAAGTCAGGCGTCGAGGCGACCGTGAGCGTCTGCCAGCCGTCTGCGTCCCCGGCCGGCGCGGCCTCCTCGGTGATCGGGGGCTGCGCGCGCGCCGCGCCGTATTGCTTGTCGAGCGCGTGGCCGAGCGCCTCGCGCGACGACGATACGAAGTGGGGCTTGGCCGCCGAGGCCATGAGCGTCCCCGACACGGCTGCCAGCCGGCCGTCGGTGTGGAGCAGCACGTGCAGCTCGCCTCGGCTGACGGGGATGCCGTCGACCTCCTGGGCCAGCGTCACGACATTGGCGCCATTGCGCAGCGGCTGCGTCGAGCGTTCGACGAGATCCGTCGTCTGCCCTTGCGCCACCCACAGCTCCTTGAGCGCGGCGACGTGCTCGCGAGCCGCCGCTCCCGGAGCCATCCCCGCCGGCGCGGCGAGCGGCACGATCGCGCGGATCAGCCGCGGCGCGCCCGCGTCGTCGCTCGAGACGATCGACACGCCGAGGGCGGTGGCCCGCTGCTCGGTCGGCGGGACGGCCTGCCCCTCCTCCGGGGCGGCAGGGTCATCCGGCGTTGTCGACGGTGAATCGCCGCTACACGCGGCGGCAAACAGGAACGAAGGAACGACCAGCGCTCGCAGCCGAAAACGCATGGAAAGGCCTTTCTGTCGAGGGCGTTCGACCGTACGACCGCCGCGGCCCGCCGTCTTGAACGTAGACCGACATAACGGTGTCCTGTACTAACGCGCGGCGCGCAGCCGTGTTGTCGAGTTCGCAGCCTCGCGATGCGCGCGCACAACGTGGACGATGTAGTCCAGCGGGCGCGGGGGCTCGATCGCCACTCAATGGTGCGGGCAGGTTGGCCGATTCGTCGTTTCAGGAGAATGCCGCCAGCGCCGACCATGACCCGCCCTGCGGCCTCGTGACGACATGGCCACCCCGAGCTATGTCGCCACGTTCATTCACGAAGCCGAGGATCTCCTCGGAGGCATCGAGGCCGCGGTCCTGGCCCTCGAAGGCGCGCCCGGCGACCGCGAGCTGATCGACCAGCTGTTTCGCGCGTTCCACACCCTCAAGGGCTCGGCCGGGGTCGCCGGGCTGAGCGCGATCGCACAGTTCACGCATCACGTCGAGAGCGCGCTCGACGGCGTTCGCAGCGGCGCGATCGCACCGACGCCGGCGCTGGTCTCGGCCGCGCTCGCCGCCAAGGACCACGTCGCGCGATTGCTCGCGGCCGCGACCAGCGGCCCGGCCTGCGACCCTGCCCCCCCGGGCAACGCGCGCTCGTCCGGCGATGCGATCGTCGGCGCGCTCGCGGCCATGCTCCCGGGCGCGCCATCACACGCCGGAGCCTCCGGGCCCGGCGCGGCGAGCACGCTGGCGTTCGACGAGCCGGCGACCTCCGACCTGCTCGTCGACTACCTCGTCACGTTCACGCCCTCGGCCGATCCCGCGCAGCTCGCGGCGCTCGACATCGATCCGGCGGCGCTGGTCGACGAGCTGCGTGGCCTCGGCGCC
>DATIPJ010000121.1:0-1951 GCA_035472155.1 Kofleriaceae bacterium | reverse complement strand
CGCCGCCTGGTGCCGGGCTACGAGGCGCCGGTCAACCTCGCGTACTCGGCGCGCAACCGCTCGGCGACGATCCGCATCCCGATGTACTCGAGCTCGCCCAAGGCCAAGCGGCTCGAGCTGCGCTCGCCCGATCCGTCGTGCAACCCGTACCTGGCGTTCGCGGCGATGATGATGGCCGGGCTCGACGGTATCGAGAACCGCATCCATCCGGGCGAGCCGCTCGACAAGGACATCTACTCGCTGTCGCCCGAGGAGCTCGCCGAGGTGCCGCACGTGCCCGGCTCGCTCGACGCGTCGCTCGATGCGCTGCACGCCGACCGCTCGTTCCTGATGAAGGGAGATGTGTTCTCGGCGGATCTCATCGATGCGTGGATTGCCTACAAGCGTGAGAACGAAGCAGACCCCGTGCGGATGCGGCCGGTTCCCGCCGAGTTCCACCTGTATTACGACGTTTAGCCGGCCGCAGGCGTAGCCACGCCTGCGCTTGTAACTCGGCGGCCCCCCTGGCAGAATCAACGTATTCCGGACTGCGTTCAGCCATGCAGTCATGAGCGGCCGAGCACCTGCGTGGATTTCAGCAAGCCAGGAAGCATTGCAGCGGAACGCCCGCGTGCGCGCGTCGGGGCCGCGTACTCGGCACTGGTGGGTTGGGGCGCGACGAGGCCGCTGCCTTCGCGGCTGCGCGGGCTGGCGTATCGGGCATTTGCGCGCGCCGTCGGTGCGAACCTCGACGAAGTAGAGCTCGCGCTCGGCGGCTATCCCTCGCTCGGTGACTTCTTCGCGCGCCGGCTGCGGCGCGGTGCGCGCGAGGTAGATGCGGCGCCCGGCGCGATCATCTCGCCGTGTGATGGCGTGCTCGCGGCGCGGGGCACGGCCGTTTCGGGTGCGCTGGTCCAGGCCAAGGGGCGCACCTACCAGCTCGCCGAGCTGGTCGCCGATGCCGAGCTCGCCGAGCGGCTGACCGGCGGGCCGTACGCGACGATCTACCTTTCGCCGCGCGACTATCACCGGGTTCACATGCCGGTCGATGCGCGGATCGAAGGCTATGACTACCTGCCGGGCGCACTGTGGCCGGTCAATCCGCGCGTCGCAGCGCGTCGCGATGGCTTGCTCGCGCGCAACGAGCGCGTGGTGATCCGGATGCGCGCCGGGGCACTCGGCCGCGTCGCGCTGGTCATGGTGGGCGCGGCGGGAGTTGGCAACATCCGCCTGGCGCCGACGCTCGGGGCCGATGACAGCGCACGCTGGCGCGCGGCCGGCGAGCCTCGCCGGGTCGAGCTCGGCGGTGTGGAGCTCGCCCGTGGCGACGAGCTCGGAGCGTTCCGCCTCGGGTCCACGGTGGTCCTGATCTTCGAGCCCGGTGGTGCCCAGCTCGCCGGCGAGGTCGGCGACGCGCTGCGCTTCGGTCAGCGGATCGGCCGGGAAAAGGGGGGCGCGTCGTGAGCAAACGCGACGACGACTCGCAGGCGGACATGGAGGTCGGCATGACCACCGCGGAGCGCCGGCGGCGGCGCCGGCGGGGCGGTGGGCTGCGCGTGCCATCGGACAACGTGCCCCGGCGGTCGTCGACGCCGCCGGTGGTCGCCCCCGTGCCCGAGGATCCAGCGCTCGCGATGTCGATCGCCTACAGCTTCAGCCCCGAGTCGTCGGACCCGATGCCGCGGGCGACGATCGAGACCCCGCCGCCCTCGTTCGAGAACCACGAGGGCACGCCGACGGTGATCGACCCGGTGAGCGAGCCGGTCGAGCAGGGCGACTTCGAGATGAAGACCCGCGAGATGAGTGCGGTCGACCTCGAGGCGCTCGGCCTGTCCGATGCGGGCATCTCGAGCAGCGCGATCCCGATGCAGCGCGCGGCGCTGGCGAGCAGCGATGCGCCGGGCGCGCCGCCGCCCGAGCTCGGCATCGAGGTCCGGTTCCGCAAGCGCGCTGCGACCGATCCGGTCGCCGA
>DATIPJ010000120.1:0-4841 GCA_035472155.1 Kofleriaceae bacterium | reverse complement strand
CTCCGATGTTGACATCGTCAACATGGAGATAACGCCGAATGTTGACGGTGTCAACACCGGGTTGTAAAATCGCGATATGGCACGGACGAAGTCGCTGGCGCGAAAGCCCTCGCGCCAGTACCACCATGGCAACCTGCGCCGGGGCCTCCTCGACGAGGCCGTCGCGATGATCCGGACCGACGGTGTCGAGGGCCTCACCCTGCGCGAGATCGGCACGCGGCTGGGCGTCTCTCGAACCGCGCTGTACCGGCACTTCGCCGACAAGGGTGCGCTGCTCGAGGCGGTCGCGACCGAAGGCTTTCGCACACTTCGCCAGGAGCTGCTCGGAGCCTGGGACGCCGGAGGGCGCGGGCTCGCCGGGTTCGATCAGATGGGCGTGGCCTACGTTCGGTTCGCGGTCGCCAACCCATCCCATTACCGCGTGATGTTCGGCAAGTTTGTCGAGCCGAGCGGCCGCCTCCCCGAGCTGGAGACCGAGGCCGCGGGCGCGCTCCACGCGCTGGTCGACGCGCTGATCGCGCTGCAGCGCGAGGGCCTGGTGCGAGCCGACGAGCCGATGACGCAGGCTCGCTTCGTCTGGGCGCTCGTGCACGGCGTGGCGATGCTCGCGATCGATGGCCAGCTCCACGAGCCGGATGCGCTCGAGATCCTGACGCGCTACGCGCTCGATCGGCTCGCGGTCAGCATCGCGGTCAGCAACGACCGCGCGCCGGCGTAGTCGTGGGCGGGCGTGTTACGGTCGCCCATGGTGCGGGCCAAGGGGGACGAGCTGTTCGCCGCGATCGCGGCCGACCCGAACGACCCGGTTGCGCGCATCGTCTACGCCGACTGGCTCGAGCACGCCGATGACCGTCGGTGCCACTTCGTGCGCCAGCACCTCCAGGTCGCCCCGCTGCCGCCGGATCATCCGGATCGCTGGGCGGGCGAGCAGGTGCTGAGCCGCCATCGCGTCGGTCTCGATCCCGCCTGGCTCGCCGTGATCGAGCCCGAGCGCCGCGATCATTACGTGGGTGAGCCGCAGCCGGCGTGCACCTGCTTCAACGGGCCCGAGCCCTGGATGGTCGCGCTGCATCGCGAGCCCCAGGACACCGAGTGCGACGCGTGGAAGATCCTGGTCGACTACATCGAGGACCTCGCGGCCACCGGCGCCGCGGAATTCTCGCCGCGCAGTCAGATCAAGACGTACGAACAGTGGCGGCAGATCGTGAGCCTTCCGCCGACGATCGCCAAGCTCACCCAGGTCACGTCGATCGATCTCTACGGCAGCTATCTGGTGCGCATTCCGCGCGAGATCGGTGAGATGACGAATCTGACCAAGTTCACGCCATACACCTCGTATTACCTGCACTGGTATCCGTACGAGATCACGCGTTGTCGAGCGCTGCGCGACAGCACGGTGAGCACGCGCGCGCTGTACGGCAACTACAAATATCGGCCGCCGTTTCCGCAGCTCGCTCCGGCGACGCCGCGCACGCACGGACCGATGCGGCCGTGCAGCGTCTGCGACCAGCACTACGAGGACCTCGAGCTTCACCGCATGTGGATCTCGCTGCGCGTCGCCACCGACGTCCTCCCGCTGCTCGTCAACGCGTGCTCGGCCGAGTGCATCGCGCAGCTACCCGCGCCGCCGGATCGCTATCTCCCGTATCCCCATCGCGGCGGCTACGACCTCGCACAGCCTCGCCGGTGATGCCTCGAAGCCACGGATCCTGCCGCATCTGGTCAACCCCGTGCCCATGACTTACCATCGTCGAATGCTGTACAAGGTCCGGGCCGCGAGCCTGCTTGTGGTGATCCTGTGCTCGTGGTCGTGCGCGCGCACAGCAGCGAAGCAGAGCGACCCCTCCCGTCCGGACAGGCGCGCCGATCCAACCGGCCCGCGGAAGCTCTCCTCGAGCGATGGCGTCGACCTGCACGTCGATGTCGCCGGCACCGGCCCGCCGTGCATCTACGTCCATGGCGGCCCCGGCCAGGGAGCGCAGTCGTTCCAGCGAATGCGCGGAGACGCACTGCAGAGCTTCTTGACCATGATCTATGTCGACCAGCGCGGGTCGGGCCAGTCCGCCAGTGCCGATGATTATCGGCTCGATCGCGTCGTCGACGACCTCGACGACGTGCGGCGCTCGCTCGGCTTTGACAAGGTGTACCTGCTCGCGCACTCGTTCGGCGGCATCATCGCGTTTCGCTATGTCGAGAAGTACCCCGATCGCGTGCTCGGCTTGATCCTGGCCAATGCCACGCTGTGGTTTCCGGGCTCGCTGCGCTCGCAGCTCGCGTACATGCGCGAGCAGGTGGATGACAAGATGCGCATTCCCGACGATGCGCCGTGGGAAGTCCTCAATGGCGATTACGAGCGCGTGCGCAGGAAGCTGCGCGAAAAACCGGAGTACGTGAAGCTGCTCGCCGAGGACCTGCGCACGATGCGCGCGCTCAACACGGTCGACTCGGAGCCGCCGCGCAACCAGGAGCTCGGTGCGTACGTGATCAAGGATCCGCGCGCGCGCGCCGACTACGACGTCGATTTCTCCTTGCGCACGCCGAACGTGCAGACGCACGTGCTGATCATCACCGGCGATCGCGACCATGCGATCGGCCCCGAGCACTTCCAGCGGTTCCACTTTCCGCACCAGACGGTGCAGCACATCGATGGCTCGCATCTCTTGTACTACGAGAACAACGACGAGTTCGTGGCGGCGATCCGCGGCTGGGTGACGGCGTCGGGTCAGCCGCTCTGACCGGTCATTGTTTGGCGGCGGGCCAGAACTTCTTCGACGCGATCGCGGCGCCCTGGGCGAGCGAGGCGAGCTTGGCCCACACCACGTCGGGGTCGACGCCGCCGGAGCCGACGTGGATGCTGAATCCGCAGTCGACGCCGGCCATCAGGTTGTCGCGGCCGACGAGGTTGGCGTAGCGGGCGATGCGCTGCGCCACCAGCTCCGGATGCTCGATGTAGTTCGACTGGCACTCGATCACGCCGGGGATGAGCGTCTTGCCCTCGGGAACCTTGACTTCCTCGAACACCGTCCACTCATGGGCATGGCGCGGATTGGCGGCCTCGAACAGGATCGCGTGCGGCTTGGCCTTCCACACCACATCGATGATGTCGGCGAGCGGCACATCGCAGTGGTGCGGACCGGGGTAGTTGCCCCAGCACAGGTGCATGCGGACCTTGTCCGCGGGGATATTGACGAGTGCGCGATTGAGCGCCTCGATGTGGAGCTCCATCTTCTCCCGAAACCCGCGGACATCGAGCTGGGCAAACTGCGTGTGCCGCCCCATCGCGAGGTCCGGACAATCGATCTGCAGCATCACGCCGGACTCGACGATCGCCTCGTACTCATGGCGCTGTGCTTCGGCGACCGCGAACACGTAATCCTCGTGACTGGCGTAGTAGTCGTTGCGGAAGAAGAACGTGGTCACTCCCGGCGAGGCCGAGCTCAGGAACATGCCGCTCGGCTGCTTGCCCTTGAGCGCTTCCTTCATGCGCTGGGCGTCGCGTCGCGGCGCCTCGACATCGCGCATGCTGACAGGGCCGTTGCAGGCCGGGGTCTTGCGGTGCTTGCGGCCCGGGTCGGCGAAGATGCGCGCCTTGGTGATCGGGTAGGCGTCGACGTCGGAGAACGCGAAGCTGTTGCCGGTGCCGCCGAAGCCGTTTAGGCGATCCTTGATGTAGGTGGCGTAGCTCGGCTTGGACATCTCGCCGTCATTGATGACGTCGATGCCGGCGGCGATCTGGTGCGCGACCACGCGGTCGACGGCCTCGATGACCTTGGCCTCGAGCCCGGCCTGGTCGAGCGGGATGCCGTCCTCGCGGGCGAACATGATCTGGATCAGCTCCTCGTTGCGGGGGAGGCTGCCGATGTGGGTCGTGAGGAAGCGATTGTGGGGGGCCATCGCGCGGCCGACATTACTATAGTCTCCCAGCGATGGCCGATCCGACGCTCCCGCTCCTGCCGACCACCGTCGTTGGCTCGTACCCCCAGCCCGACTGGCTGATCGACCGCGAGATGCTGGTGTCGAACAGCCCACCGCGCGTCCGGATGCGCCAGATGTGGCGCGTCGACGAGCGCTTCCTCGAGGCTGCGCAGGATGACGCGACGCGGCTCGCGATCGCCGACATGGAGCGCGCGGGGCTCGACATCGTCTCCGACGGCGAGATCCGGCGCGAGAGCTACTTCAACCGGTTCGCCACCGCGCTGTCGGGCATCGACATCGATCAGCCAGGCATCGTGCGCAATCGCAACGGCAAGGAGGTGGCGGTGCCGCGCGTGGTCGGCAAGGTGAGGCGGCTGCGGCCGATCGAGCTGCGCGACGCCGAGTTCCTGCGCCGGACCACGGGGCGCGCCACCAAGATCACGCTGCCCGGGCCGTTCACGATGACCCAGCTCGCCAAGGACGAGCATTATGGCGACGAGCGCGCTCTCGCGATGGACTACGCCGACGCGGTCAACGAGGAGGCGCGCGACCTCAAGAAGGCCGGCGTGGACTTCATCCAGATCGACGAGCCCTACCTGCAGGCGCACCCCGAGCAGGCGCGGCGGTTCGGCGTCGAGGCGATCGACCGGGCGCTCGCCGGCATCGAGGGGCCGACCATCGTCCACATGTGCTTCGGCTACGCGTACGTGGTCAAGGACAAGCCGAGCGGCTACTCGTTTCTTCCCGAGCTTGACCGCTGCCGCGCGGCGCAGATCTCGGTGGAGGCGGCGCAGCCGCGGCTCGATCTCGGGATCCTCGCGGCGCTGCCCAGCAAGACGATGATGGTCGGCGTGCTCGACCTCGGCGATCCGGCGGTCCAGACGCCGCCGGCGGTCGTCTCGCGCATCGAGGCCGCGCTCGCACAC
>DATIPJ010000119.1:0-13895 GCA_035472155.1 Kofleriaceae bacterium | reverse complement strand
CCGCGAGACCGAGGTTGGCCCAGGCCGCGCTGGCGCCGGTCACCCGGGCCGCGGTCGGATCGTGGGCAACGATCAACTGGCGGTCGCGCGTCAGATGCACGTCGGTCTCGAGCGCATTGACCCCGATCTCGACCGCGCGCGCGAACGCCGGCATCGTGTTCTCTGGAAGCTCGGCCGATGCGCCGCGGTGCGCGTACAGCCGCCGCGTGTGCATCACTGCTCTTCTTCGAGCTCGAGCGCCTGCGCCGGCATGGGCGGCGGCCGCGGGTCGGAGACCTGAACGACCTCGACCGTGTACTGGATGTCCTTCTCGGCCAGCGGATGGACCAGCCGGACGTCGACCTCGTCGCCCGAGACCTTCTCGATCCGCAGTACGACGTTCATGTCGTTCCCGCCCTTGGCGACCAGCTTCTCGCCGGCCTCGAGCTTGGCATCCTTGGGGAACTCGGACCGCTTCATCTTCTTGAGCGGCTGCATCGCGGGGTTGCCGAACGCCTCCCTGGCCTTGATCACGCCCTCGCGCTTGGCGCCCTTCTCCAGACCGGCCAGCACGGACTCGATGCCGGGCAACATGGTACCCGCGCCGTGAATGTATTCGACGGTGCTCTTCTCGAGCGGCTGGCCGCCGACGACGGCGAGGTCCACCTTCACAGTCACCCGACGGCCCTTTTCGATCTTCACGCGATGACGTTACACGTGAGCCATCCGCGACAGCAACGCCGCGAGCTGTGAACGCGGACTGTCGGTGAAGACAACGCTGCGACGAGCTTGCAATAAGTTGCGCGCTGGCATAGAAGCCGCAACATAGACAACCCGCTCGTCATGATCCGCCGTCTCCCCACGCGCTGCACCCTCGTCGCGCTCGTCCTCCTCGGCCTCGCTGCTGTCACCCTGGGTTGTCACAGCGGCAAGTCGCCCGAGCTCCGGGTGCTCGGTGTTCACGAGGAGCCGCGCCATGATGTCGTGTTCGTGCAGGTCACCAACCCCGCGAGCCACGCCATGCGCCTCACGCGGCTCGAGTACACGTTCGCGGCAGATGGCGCGAAGCTGTCGGAGGGCGCCCTCGCACTGGCGCGCGAGGTTCCCGCAGGCGCCGCGGTGGTTGTCGAGATTCCACTCGATAGCCCGTCGGAAAAGCCGATGACCATGTCGGGAAAGCTGACGGCCGAGCTGAATCAGATCGTCCAGATTTTCTCGGTCTCGGCCAAGATCCAGCCGCCCAGGTAGCCGCCAAGCTGCTGAAATTTCGTTGTGTGGTGCGCACTTGCGTACACCCGTTTCTTGCGACCCTACCCCGGCTCGAGTCACACCTAGAGCCATGCGTCGAAGCGTCTTAATCATCCTGGCGACGGTGGTGCTCGGCCTCGCGGCTGGGCCTGCGCTCGCAGGAAATCTCAAGCAGGTCCGCTACATCGGCATCCATCCGCTGCCGAAGGCCGAGGGCGGCGGCATCTGTTACATCGAGGGCCCCCACGTCCACATCTATGGGCCGGCGGGCGAGGACAAGGTCCAGTACCGCGACCACCACGGGTCGAGTTACTTCGTCGGCGACCCGGTCGCGTACGGCTACGACGGCAAGCGCTACGCCTACAAAGGCCACCATCCGATCCACGTCGCCGCGGTGGTCGGCGATGACGATCCGGCGGACGTCTACTGCTACATCAACGGGCCGCACTTTCACTACTTCGCGCCGCCCGACGGGCCCGACTTCAAGATCGCCGGCGACGCGTACTTCTATGTCGGCGAGCCGCCGCGCGCCTACGTCGATGCGCGGCCGGCGATGATGAAGATCAATGCGGTCTATCAGCCGCTGGTCTACGAGCGACCGGTGGTCGAGGTCGACGCGCCGGTCGGCTGGATCGGCGCGCGCGCCGAGCTCATCGCCCCGGCCGTCGTCGTTGCCCCGGCCGCCGCGGTCGTCGTGCCGCGCGCCGGCGTGTCGGTCGAGGCCCACATCCCGACGCCGAGCCTGCACGTCGACGTGGGCATCGGGCTACCCGGGGTGGTGGTGCGCGAGCGCCCCGCGGTGATCGTCCGCGAGCGCCCGGTGATCATCGAGGAGCGCGTGAGGATCAAGCACGACCACGGTCGGCACCGCGGGCACTGGAAGTAGGCGAGCATGCGAACCATCCTTCTGGTGATCACCGCCCTCGCGCTCGCTGCGTGCAGCAAGAGCAGCGACAAGCCGGCGACCCCGCGCGACCAGGTCCTCGAGGCGTGGAAGGCCGAGAAGCTCGAGCCCTCTGCGATGGCGGCGGCGCAGGTCGCGTTCGGCAAGGACTGCCAGGGCGGCAGCGTCGAGAGCATCGACGTCCTCCTCTGCAACTTTGCGTCGCCCGCCGAGGCCAAGGCGGCCGAGGATGCGGGCCTGGCGTGGGTCGGTCAGGCGACCGGCGCATCGCAGGCGCGCGGGGCGGCGCTGATCGTGCTCGCGGATCGCAAGAAGTCCGACCCCAATGGCCGGACGATCAACCGCCTCCTGAAGCTGGCGCCGAAGCTGGCGGAGAATTGACCAGTTCGATAGCGTCCCGGCCATGACAAGCCAGTGGTCGGCGCTCGCCGACAAGACCCTCGCGGGCGGTGCGATTACCCGCGACGAGGCCCGCGCCGTGCTGGGCGCGCCCAAGGACGATCTGCTCGCGCTGCTCGACGCGGCGTTCCGCGTGCGGCGCGCGCACTGGGGCCGCCGGGTCTCGATCCACGTGCTCGAGAACGCCAAGCTCGGCGGCTGCCCGGAGGACTGCGGGTTCTGCTCGCAGTCGAGCCGCTATCACTCGCCGGGCGGCGAGGCGCCGATGAAGAGCGTCGACGACCTGGTCGCCGGGGCGCGGCGCGCGTTCGCGGCGCGGGCCAAGCGATACTGCATGGTGACCGCGACGCGCGGCCCCTCGCAGCGCGATCTCGACACGATCTGCGAGGCGGCGCAGCGCATCAAGGCCGAGATGGAGATCGAGCTGTGCGCGTCGCTGGGCCTTCTGACGGAGGCCAAGGCCGAACGGTTGGTCGGTGCGGGCATCGACCGCTTCAACCACAACCTCGAGACCAGCGAGCGCCATTACGCAAAGATCGTCTCGACCCACAGCTGGGCCGACCGCGTGGCGACGGTTCAGATCGCGCGGCGCGCGGGGATGGACACCTGCTGCGGCGGCATCGTCGGCCTGGGCGAGTCCGACGACGACCTGCTCGACCTCGCGTTCGCGCTGCGCGACCTCGACGTCGACTCCGTGCCGGTCAACTTCCTCGACGCGCGGGCCGGAACGCCGCTCGCCGGCTATCCGCACGTCGAGCCGGGGTTCGCGCTGCGCGCGCTATGTATGTTCCGTTTCGTACATCCGCGCACAGATCTGCGCGTCGCCGGCGGGCGTGAGATCACGCTCCGCGCGCTGCAAGTGATGGCGCTCTATCCCGCTAATTCGATCTTCACGCAGGGCTACCTGACGACGGCCGGCGCCACGCCGCACGACGATCATCAGATGATCCGCGACGCTGGGTTCGAGCTCGAGCTGGCTTCCGGTGAGGCGGTACCCGCGGATCCGGACGCGGTGGCGCACCTGGCGAGCCGCCGGGGCTCGCTGCCGGTCGCCCGGAGCTAATCGCGGCGGGGCGCGTCGATGTTCAGGTGACCGCCGGTCATTTCTCCGAGGTTGCTGGCCGATTTCCAATGACTTACAGTCCGGCTCCAGGAGCCATGCAGGACTCGCTCGTTCAGCCTCGATCGCGCCGATTGGGGGCACGCGCGCTGGGAGCCGAGGCTCGGCTGCGAGCCGCGGATGCCACGTGCTCGGTCCGCGTGATCAAGCCGTTCATCCGCTACCTCACGCGGCTCGGCCTCGACGGTGAGGCTGTGCTGCGGCGCCACGGGCTCACGATGGAGGCGCTGCACGAGCGCGATCTCCGGGTTCCGCACGCGACGTACACCGCGCTGCTCGTCGATGCGATGGAGCTCAGCGGCGACCCGGCGATCGCCCTCCATGCCGCGCGCTGCGACGAGCCCGGGGACTTCGACGTCGTCGAGTACGCCGCCGCGAACTGCGCCACGATCGGCGAGGCGCTCCAGCTCTTTGCGCGGTTCAGCGCGCTGCAGCATGACGGGCTGGTCCTGGAGCTCGACGTCGCGCCGCCGATGGCAGCGCTGCGCGTGCGCGGCTTGCCGGGGCTGGAGTACGTCGGCGCCGGGATGGAATTCCTGTTCGCGACGCTCCTGACCTGCGGCTCGCGATCGGTCGGGCACACCACGCGACCGCAGCGCGTCGAGTTCTGTCACCCCGCGCCCGCGGACACCCGCGTCTACGTCGAGACGTTCCGCGAGGTGCGGTTCGGCTGCGATGCCAACGTCATGTGGCTCAACGCCGCGGCGCTCGAAGTGCCCCATTGCGCCCCCGATCACTCGCTGTTGCAGATCCTCACCAATCACGCCGACACGCTGCTCAGTCAGCTGCCGCGCGCTCCGAGTTTCTCCGAGCGTGCGCGCTCGGTGATCGTCGACCTGCGCGGCCACTCGGGCGCCGATCAAGTCGCGCGCCGCCTCGCGGTCTCGGTGCGCACGCTGCACCGGCGGCTCGCCGAGGAAGGCACGACCCACGGTGACCTCGTCGACGACGTCCGCCGTGAGCAGGCCATGATGCACCTCGCCGGCAACCGATTCTCGATCGGCGAGATCGCGTTTTTGCTCGGCTTCGCCCACCCCAACGGGTTTCACAAGGCGTTCAAGCGCTGGACGCGCATGACGCCTGCGCAGTACCGAGAAGAAGCACAGTCGAGGCGCTGACTGTCTCTGTAGTAGAGACTCCAGTGTTCGCGCTCACGATGTTGTCATCGCGTGTTGTGTGTGCACCCGGACGCAGCCGACGACCGTGTGTGCGGCGCGCCTAGCGCGTGCGCCGCAGCGCGGACTCGGCGACGATTTGCGACGAGAAACGCGTCGCTTGTACCGATCGTGCGCTGGCAGATTGGGATTGAAAACTGGCGCATCAGGATGGACCTCGCGCGTTGGACCGTTTCGCTCGTCGCGATATGTAGATTCGGCTCAGGTCGAAACACCCAGCGGAGGTCCATCATGCTCCATCGTGTGCGGCTCGTCGTGATTGGGGTTCTGGCTACCGGCGGCGCAGCTCTGTGCGCGTCGTGTTCCGCCTCGGACCCGACAACCTTAGAAGCCGCCCAGGCGGCCACTTCTCCATCGTTCCTGGAGTTCGAGAGCGGCCAGGTCCGGCCGATCGCGCTGTCGCCCGACGGCACGAAGCTATTCGCCGTCAACACGCCGAACGGGACCCTCGAGATCTTCAACGTCTCCGCCAGTGGCCTCACCTTCTCCAGCCGGGTGCCGGTGGGCCTCGAGCCCGTCGCCGTCGCAGCGCGCAGCAACACCGAGGTCTGGGTCGTCAACCACCTGTCCGACAGCGTGAGCATCGTGACCCTGAGCGGCGTGCCGCACGTGACGCGGACGCTGCTCGTCGGCGATGAGCCACGCGACATCGTGTTCGCCGGCACGGCGGGCAACGCGTTCATCACCACCGCCCACCGCGGCCAGCAGCGCAACGACGCGTCGATCCGCGGCGTCCCGGGCGCCGGCGACCCGCAGCTGACCACGCCGTCGGTGCCGCGCGCCGACGTCTGGGTGTTCAACCCGGCCTCGCTGGGCAACACGATCGGCGGCACGCCGGTCCGCATCATGAGCTTCTTCACCGACACGCCGCGCGTGCTGGCGGTGAGCCCAGACAAGAACACGGTCTACGTCGCCGGCTTCAAGACCGGTAACCAGACCTCGGTCGTCAACGACGAGTTCATCTGCGATTCCTTCGATGTCAACACGCCGTGCACCAACGACGACGGCACGACCTCGCCGGGTGGCAACCTGCCGCCCGCGACCGACGCCCGGGGCGAGCAAGCGCCGCACGTCTCGATGATCGTCAAGTTCAACAACGCGACCGGCCACTGGGAGGACCCCGCGGGTCGCGTCTGGGACCACACCTTCCGCTTCCGCCTCCCCGACAACGACGTGTTCGCGGTCAACGCCAACACGTTCACGCAGACCGCGGCGTTCGCGCACGTCGGCACCACGCTGTTCAACATGGCGACCAACCCGGCCAACGGCGAGCTCTACGTGTCGAACACCGAGGCGAACAACCTGCAGCGGTTCGAGGGCCCGGGCATCTTCGGCAAGTCGACCGTGCAGGGCCACCTCGCCGAGGTACGCGTGACGGTGATCTCGGGCGGCAACGTCAAGCCGATCCACCTGAACAAGCACATCGACTACTCCAAGCTCGCCGGACGGCCGGGCTTCGACGCGAGCGCCGCGCAGAGCAGCCTCTCGACGCCGACCGAGATCGCGGTGTCCAGGGACGGCAAGACGCTGTTCGTGGCCGCGTTCGGCTCGAGCAAGATCGGCGTGTTCGACACGACCGCGCTGCGCAACAACACGTTTGACCCGCGGCAGACCAGCGCGAACTACATCCCGGTCACCGGCGGCGGACCGAGCGGCATCGTGCTCGACGAGACCAACAACCGCATGTTCGTGATGACGCGGTTCGACAACGCGGTCAAGGTCGTCAACCTGGTCAACAAGAGCCAGACCCAGTCGGTGTCGATGCCCAACCCCGAGCCCGCCTCGGTGGTCAGCGGCCGCCCGATGCTGTACGACGCCACGCACAACTCGGGCAACGGCGAGGCCGCGTGCGCGAGCTGCCACATCTTCGGCGACCTCGACGAGCTGGCGTGGGATCTCGGCAACCCCGACGACCGGGTCAAGGACAACCCGATCCCGATCAACCTGGGCAACCCGCTGATCGTCAACCTCAACCTCTTCGGCTTCCGCGGCAAGCCGAACGGCACCGGTCAGGTCAACGTCTTCCACCCGATGAAGGGCCCGATGACGACGCAGACCTTGCGCGGCCTGGTCAACGAGGGCGCGATGCACTGGCGCGGCGATCGCTCCAACGGCCCGTTCGGCGTCGACGCGACCGACGCGAACCTGTCATTCGACAACTTCATCGGCGCGTTCGTCGACCTGGTCGGCGCGGCGCAGCAGCCGTCGAACGCCGACATGCAGCGGTTCACCGACTTCCAGCTCCAGGTCGTCGAGCCGCCCAACCCGGTCCGCAACCTCGACAACTCGCTGACCTCGGCGCAGCAGTCGGGCAAGAACTTCTTCGCCGGCAACCGGCCGTCCGACGGTGTGAGCCTCGGCTTCCAGATCCCGGGCGTCCAGACCGCGTTCAGCTGCAACGGCTGCCACGAGCTCGATCCGGCCGAGGGCGAGTTCGGCACCAGCAAGAACGCGTCGTTCGAGGGGATCATCCCGCAGATGTTCAAGGTGCCCCACCTGCGCAACATGTACACGAAGGTCGGCATGTTCGGTAACGCGAAGATCCATGCGTTCGACGCGGCCGACAGCGGCCAGCTCGGCGACCAGATCCGCGGCTTCGGATTCACCAACGAAGGCGTATCGCCGACCATCTTCCACTTCATCACCGCCATCGTGTTCCACCCGACGCTGACCAGCGGCTTCCCGCTGATCAACCCGAACAACACGCGTCGCAACGTGGAGCAGTTCCTGCTCGCGTTCGACAGCGACCTGGCGCCGATCACCGGCCAGCAGGTCACGCTGACCAACGCGAACGCCTCGGCGGTGGGTGCGCGCATCACGCTGTTCGAGCAGCGCGCGAACGCGACGTTCACCTCGAAGGTCCTCGGCGGCGACGTCAAGGAGGTCGAGCTGGTCGCCAAGGTCGTGCAGGGAGGCACCAGCAAGGGCTTCCTGTTCAACCCGGCCAACAGCACGTTCGTGCCGGCGGGCGGAGGCACGGCGCTGACCGACGCGCAGATCCGCGCGCTGGCCGGCACCGCGGGCCAGGAAGTGACCTTCACGGCGGTTCCGACCGGCTCCGGCGCACGCATCGCCGCGATCCGGTAGTACCAGCCTCGGGCGGGTAGCGCCCACGTTCCCGAGCGCCGCGCGGCTCGCCCATCCCCGCAAGGGGAACCCTCGCCGCAAGGTGATTCCGTTCCTTGCTGCGCGGCGGACCGGAATCGATCGGTTCGGCTCGGGCTCGGGTCGCGCGGCGCGCTGTTTTTCGGACGGCTACGTCTCGGAGGCGCAGCCGTCGGCGCGCGGGTCGCTGCCGCCGGCGAGCCCGCCACCGATGTCGCGCCGGATGATCTGGCCGCGCCCGAACACCGAGCGGTTGAAGCCGCGCACGCGCGGGATGATCGTGTGGCCGCGCGCGCGGAGCTCGGCGACCGTTTCGGCCGGGAAGCCCTCCTCGAGCGCGACTTCGCCCGGGCCTTCGACCGGCTCGATGCAGAACCGCGCGCGGTCGAGCGCGGCTTGCGGCGCGGCGTCATCGTCGAGCATGGCGATCACGACCTGCACGTGGCCCTGCGGCTGCATGAAGCCGCCCATCACGCCGAACGGTGCGTACAGCGAGCCATCGGCGCGCGTGAGCATGCCGGGGATGATCGTGTGGTACGGGCGCTTGCCCGGCTCGAGCGCATTGGGGTGGGACGGATCGAGGCGGAAGTTGTGGCCGCGGTTCTGCAGCGTGAAGCCCCAGCCGCGCGGCACGATGCCGGTGCCAAAGCCCAGGTAGTTGCTGTTGATGAACGAGCACGCGTTGCCCTGGCCGTCGACCACGCCGAAGTAGACGGTGTCGCTGCCGGCCACGGGCGAGCCGCGCCGCACGTCGGCGGTTGCGCGCTTCGGATCGAGCAGCGCGCGGCGGCGGGCCGCGTAGTCGCGCGACAGGAGCTCCGCGACGGGGACGCGGGTCACGCGCGGGTCGGCCACGTACCAGCGGGTATCGGCGAACGCCAGGCGCAGCGCCTCGATCAAGAGGTGGGCGCGGTCGGGGCCCAGCGGATCCTGACCGCGCAGCTCGAAGCCTTCGAGGATGTTGAGCGCGAGCAGCACGGTGATGCCCTGGCCGTTGGGCGGGCACTCCCACACGCGCATGCCGCGATACGTCGTGGAGATCGGCTCGTCCCACGTCGACTCGTGCGACGCGAGGTCGGCCTCCGTCATCACGCCGCCGCTCTGCTGGACCACGCGCGCGATCGCGGCCGCGATCTCGCCGCGGTAGAACGCGTCGCGGCCGCCCTCGGCCACCGTGCGCAGCGTGCGCGCGAGGTTGGGGTTGCGAAACGTCTCGCCGGCGCGCGGCGCGCGGCCGTCGATCGTCAGCTCGGCGAAGTTGGCGGAGGCCTTGCGCAGCTCGGCGCCCTCGGCCCAGAAGTGCGCGGTGATCTCGCCGACCGGAAAGCCATTCTCGGCGAGCGCGATCGCCGGAGCGAACAGCTGCTGCATCGTCATCGAGCCGTGGCGCGCGATCAGGTCGAACCAGCCGGCGCACGCACCCGGGACGGTGACGGTGTGCGCGTGAAACTGCGGTAGCTCGTCGCCGGCGACTGCGCGCGCGACGTCGATCGTGAGCTTGCCCGGCGCGCGGCCCGAGCCGTTGAGCGCGGAGACCTCGCGCGTCCTGGCGTCGTAGTACAGGGCGAAGCAATCGCCGCCGATGCCGGTGCACGTTGGCTCGGTGACGTTGAGCGCGGCGGCGATGGCGACTGCGGCGTCGGCTGCGTTGCCGCCTGCGCGCAGGATCTCCAGGCCGGCGGCAGTCGCCGGGCGCTGGCTCGAAGCGACCATGGCATTCATCGGGGCGCAGCGTACCCCAGCTCCCGCGTGCTACGAACGGGCATGCGAATCGATCGCGTCTACACGCGCGGCGGCGATCAGGGCGAGACGTCGCTGATCGGCGGCGAGCGCGTCTCCAAAGCCTCGGCGCGGCTCGACGGCTACGGCACCGTCGACGAGCTCAATGCCACGCTCGGCCTGGTGTGCGAGGCGCTCGCGGCCTCTGCGGCGGGGCCGCACCTGTCGCCGATCATGCGCCGCGTGCAGAACGAGCTGTTCAACCTCGGCGCCGAGCTCGCGACCGCCGATGCCGCGACGCGCGCGAAGCTGCCGCGCATCGAGCCGCGCCACATCGACGGCCTCGAGCGCGACATCGACGCGGTCAACGATGATCTGCCCGCGCTGAAGTCGTTCGTGCTGCCCGGCGGCGGCTGGGCCTCCGCGTACTTTCACCTCGCGCGCACGGTGTGCCGGCGCTGCGAGCGCATCGTGGTCGCGCTGGCCGCGACCGAGGACGTCGGCGAGCTCGCCGTGCGCTACCTGAACCGGCTGTCCGACGCGCTGTTCGTGTGGGGCCGCTGGTGCGCGCTCAAGGACGGCCAGGCCGAGCCGCTGTGGGACTCGCGCTCGACCTGATCTAGTGGCCGCACTCGTGGCCGTCGACGACCGAGGTCACCAGGCTGGCCTCGGCGGTGACGTCGCGGCTGAAGCAGTTGCCGCGCGCGTCGGCCGCGAAGTAGCGCTGGGTGCTCTTCAGGTTGGTCGCGCTGATCGACACGCCCGCGGCGTCGAAGTTGCGGGTGGCGGTCGGCGCGACCTGGTTGGACACGATGCGGAACTGGAAGCCGCCGGCGCCGATCTGCGTGTCGCTGCGCTCGAAGCGTTGATCGATCGTCGTGGTCTGCGTCGCGGTGCCGTCGGGGTTGGTCGCGAACATGAAGTCGAGCGTGAGCGGCCACTCGAGCTGGGCCAGCTGCTCGGTGCGCCGGCCGCGCTCGGTGGTGCTGGTGCGCACGAGGATGCGCGTGTTCTGCAGGATGCGCTGGTGATAGAGCACGTCGGTGATGTCGAAGCGCTGCCGGTTGGCGAACTGGATGTCGCCCGTGACCTCGGTCTGCACGCGGCCGTGCGAGGTGTCGACGAAGCCGGCGATCCGGTAGACGCGCGACTCGGTGACCTCGACCGGGCCGGAGATCGTGCCGTCGGCCGCGGTCACGATGTTGGTCGTCAGCTTGGGCGTCGGCGCGGCGACCAGCGTGTCGACCAGGACATTGCCGCGCACGCGGGTCGAGCGGTGGTCGAGGAACAACAGCAGCGACGCCGTGGTCGAGAAGTGATCCTGGGCGTTGAACACGCTGACCGCGACGGTGTGCGGCTGGCCGTCGCTGAGCACGCCCGCGAACGGCGTGAGGTCGACGCGGTACGGGACGAAGTTGAGCGTCTGCACGCTCGGGATCGGCTTCCACAGGTTGGGATCGATCGCACCGGTGTACAGCCAGGGATAGATCGGCGCGACGCCCGCGGGTCGGCCGTCGATCAGCACCTCGGTCTCGCGGAAGCCGGTGCCGCCGCAGCTCTGCAGGGGGCCGGTGAGATCGTCGGGCACGCACGTGTACCAGAACTCGTCGCCGGCCTGGCTCTGCGCGTAGACGTCGAGCACGGCGCGCTCGATGTTGGTCGGCAACGTGAAGCTCCGCGACAGCGCGTCGGTCGTCGTCGCGAGCGAGACCGTGCCGCCGTTGGGCCCGGCCGACAGCGGCAGCACGACGTCGGCCGTCGTCGGCGCGGGGTCGCGGCGCGAAGCAGGATAGAACCGCAGCTCGCCGCTGCCCGACAGGATGCCGGTGAACGTCGAGTCGACGAGGTTGTCGAGCTGGATCATACCGGGCTGCGCCGACGTGAACAGCCGACTGTAGTCGGTGACGTCGTTCTCGATGTGCCACGAGCGCGCGACGGTGGCCGACGGCTCCGACGTGGTGCCGAAGTAGAGGTTGGTGCCGCCGATCCAGAGGTTGGCCGTCCGATCGAACTGGCGGCCCGCCGTCACCGCGAAGTCGGCGGCGAGCACGACCTTCGCCCACGGCCCGGGGCAGCCGGCGGGCGGCGTGAAGCTGAACAGCTTGGGCGAAAAGTCGGCGAACGTCAGGTTCGCGAACAGCGGCACCACGCACGGCGTCGTGTTCGGTACGGCGACCGGTGGGTCGGCAATCGCGGTGTTCGACGAGCCCACGGTGGGCGCGCCATCCGCGATGCCGATCGCGAGCGCGACGCCGCCGACGGCGAGCAGAATGGGGCGAGGACGCAACCGAGCTGCAAGGCGAGATCGCACGGGGCACCTCCAGGTGGTGGCGCACCGTAGTCTCGCGCGGCGCAAGCGGTCAATTGAGAGCCGCCATCATCCGGCGAGAGGCGTCCGACGCACCGCCCGCGGCACGGCGACGCCCCATCTCGCCCATGCGCCCGCGTCTCGTTCTCACGCGAGGCCGTACGCCTCGATACGGATCACGGTCGCTGCGACGTTCGACGCGCAAGCCGCGCGAGCGCGGCACCGCGAGCCGCAGCTCAGCGGTGAAAGTGGCCGCCGCCGACGCGGCCGCTGATGTGCCCGCCGCCGATCCGGCCGCCGATGCTGCCGCGCACGACCGGACCGCGGACCGAGCCGCGAAACACCGGACCGCGGACCGAGCCGCGAACGACCGGGCCGCGGAACACGCGATGACCGCCGTGGTAGTAGCCGGGGTAGTAGCGATGCCCGCCGGCGTAGTGGTAGCGGTTCCACCACCCGAAGCGAACCGGGCTGCCGATGCTGAAGTACACGCTCGGGCCGAAGCCGTAGATCCACGGCGCGCTCACCCACGTCCAGCCATACGACGGCGCGTAGACGTACTCGTAGGGATAGACCGTGGCGCCTACGGCGGCGGGCGGCGCGTACACGTACTGATCGCCGTACGGCATCCACAGCCAGCCGCGCTGCTGGGTGTAGACCCACTGGCCCGAGCCAGAAGCTTGCGCTTGCGGCTGCGGCTGGATCTGGACCTGCCCTTGAACCTGCGGCGGTGCGGGGCGCGCTGCAGGCGGCGGCGGCTGGAGGTTGGGCGCCGGCGTGCTGGGGGTGATCGGGGCGCTTTCGGGCGCGACCTGATCATCGGGCTGGAGCGCCGACTCATCGTCGGCGTCGTCTTCGGCGTCGTACGGATCCTGCGGCGCGGTCGGAGCGGGCTGTGCGTGCGCGCGCGCAGGCCATGCGGCCGCGAGAGCGACGGGCAACAGCGCCGCGAACAGAGAACGAGATGCGAGCATGGAGGTCATACGAATTCTCGCGTAGTGGTGGACGGTTGGTCGAGGGGAGTCTGTGTGTTCGACTCCTCCCTCGGCCCATAAGTTATGCATCGCGAGGGCCATGTCGAAGGGCGCGTGCAACTGCGCTCGGTGCCTCGGCCTCCGACGCTGTGCGGCAGCGCTGTGTCGGTGCGATCACAGACCGCGCGTTCGCAGGCGTTGCCCGCGCACCACAGGAGCGCCCCGCTGCGAACGATCATCACAAAGCGCGATGACGGCGCGGAGGTCTCGTGCAGTACTACCGGCGCCATGCGGATCTGCTTTGTGTGCCTCGGCAATATCTGTCGCTCGCCCACCGCACACGGCGTGATGTTGCGCGTCGTCGCCGAGGCGGGGCTCGCCGCCTCCGTCGTGATCGATAGTGCGGGAACGGCTGCCTACCACATCGGGGAGCTGCCCGACGAGCGCTCGCGCACGGCGGCGCGGCGTCGCGGCGTCGCGCTCGATCATCTCGCGCGACAGTTCACGCGCGCCGACCTCGAGCAATTCGATCTGGTGATCGCGATGGACCGTCAGAATCTGGCGCATCTGCAACGGCTCGTGGGCGGGCGCGCGAAGCCCGAGCTGGTGCTCCTGCGCAGCTTCGATCCGACGGCGGCGCCGGGCGCCGAGGTTCCGGATCCATGGGCCGGCGGCGAGGACGGCTTCGAGGAGGTGCTCGATCAATGCGAGCGCGCGTGCCGCGGCCTGCTCGCCCACGTGCGGGAGCGGCTCGCGTGAGCGGACCGAGGGACGATCGGAATATGAATACATGACGCGCGAGGCGTGGCGCCGCGAGCTCGAGGGCGCGCTCGGACCGATCGCGCGCGCCGAGCGGATCTCGGGCGGCGACATCAACGACGCGTGGCGGGTCGAGCTCGCCGATCACCGCGCGGTGTTCGTCAAGACGCACGCCGCGCCTCCGCCCGGGATGTACACCGCCGAG
>DATIPJ010000118.1:0-11159 GCA_035472155.1 Kofleriaceae bacterium | reverse complement strand
GATCGATCTCGATCCGACCAGCGACCGGGCGATCGATCGGCTGCTCGAGATCGTCGAGCCCGGCGATCCGGCGGCCGCGGCCGAGGTGATCGAGCACGAGCTCACCGAGCTGGCGCAGGTGTTCGATCCGGCGCGCCGGCGGCCGGGACCCGTGGCCGACGACACGCTGCAGAACGAGACGATCGATCCGCTGGAGGCGCGGGTCGTCGTGTTCCGCCAGCAGCCCGATGCGCGCGGCTTCGCGGAGCTGCGCCAGGAGCTGCGCGACGCCGGTCGCGGCGAGCTCCTGGCCGATGTCTGCGCAACATGGGCGCCGCACGAGCGCGATCCGATCCGCGCCGCCGATGCGTGGTCGGAGGCCGGCGAGGCGATGGTCGTGCTCGGAGAGACCGAGACCGCGATCGAGTACCTGCGCACCGCGCTCGATCTCGATCCGACCAACGACCGCGCGACCGACCGGCTGCTCGAGATCGTCGAGCCCGGTGATCCCGCGCTCGCCGCCGAGATCATCGAGCACGAGCTGGCCGAGCTCGCGCACCTCGGCGATCCGGCGCGCCGGCGACCGGGTGGCGAGGGCCGCCGCAAGTCCGAGGTCGTCGAGCGCCGCGCCGCACAGCACCGCCGCGCCGCGCAGCTGTGGAACGAGCACCTCGGCCGCGTCGATCGCGCGCTGTGGCACTTCCAGCAGGCGTGGAAGCTCGAGCCGCACCGCAGCGAGGCGCTCGAGGCCGCGCGCGAGCTGTATCACTCGCTCGGCGACGACGCGATGGTCGCCAAGCTGTTCCAGGCGGAGCTCGATGTCCTGGGCAGCGACAAGTCGCAGACCGCGACCGCGCGCAAGGCGCACGTGCGGCTCGAGCTGGGCAAGCTCGCCCTCCGGGGCAAGGACCTCGAGGCGGCGGCCGGCCACCTCGAGGAGGCATCGCGGCTCGATCCGGCCTCGCTCGAGGTCGCCGAGAAGCTCGCCGAGGTCTACGCGATCCCCGGGTTTCGCAGCGACGCCGCCGACGGCCGCTGGCGCCACAAGGCGAGCGAGCTGTTCATCGAGGTCGGCCGCCGCCGCATGGCCTCGCGCGACGATACGACCGGCATCAACTACCTGCGGCGCGCGATCGGCATCGATCCGCAGTCCAAGGGCAGCTCGGTCGCGCTCGAGGAAGCGCTGTCGGAGACCGCCCAGTGGCAGGAGCTCGATCGCATGCTGCGCCACCGCACCAGCGTCGTGCAGGATCCGGCCGAGCGCGCCGAGGTGCTGCGCCGGCGCGCCGCGCTGTACCGCAACCAGCTGCCCGATCGCGACGGGCTGATCGACGTGCTCGGCCAGCTCGTCGGCTACGAGGCGCCGGGCAGCAAGGCCGCGCGCGAGCTGCGCGAGCTGTTGCGCGAGGACCAGGCGTGGAACGCGCTGTCGCGCCTGATGGAGTCCGAGATCAACGCGCTCGGCCAGGATCCGGAGACGCCGGCGAGCGTGCTGGTCGACGAGATCCTCGAGCTGGCGACCATCGCGCGCGAGCACATGGGCGATCGCGACCGCGCCGCGGAGCTGCTGCACCAGGCGCTCGGCGTCGACCCGACGCACGAGGAGGCGCTCGCGCGCTACGTCGACCACTTCCGCGAGCGCCGCGACTGGCGCGGCCTGATCGAGCTGATGGAGTTCGCGCTCGACAATGCGCGCGAGGCGGGCGCGGGCGGCGACGAGCTGGTGCGCCGGCTCGAGGAGATCGCGCAGCTCGCCGAGCTGCGGCTGGGCGACATCCCGCGCGCGATCGACGCCTGGCAGCGGATCGCCGAGCTCGAATCGGGCAGCCCGAAGGTCGCCGAGGCGCTGCGGCGGCTGTCGGCGCGCGCCAAGATGTGGGACCAGCTGGTGCAGAGCCTCGAGCACGAGGTCGCGTCGGCGCCGGGGCCGAGCCAGCGCACCCACGTGCTCAAGAAGATGGCGCAGACCTACCGCGAGCGCCAGATCGACCCGCGGCGCGCGATCGAGCTCTACGAGCAGATCGTGGGCGAGAGCCCCGACGACGATCAGACGCTGAAGGCGCTCGCCGAGCTCTACGAGCGCGAGGGCGACGACGCCGGGCTCGCCGAGACGCTGCGCCGCATGCTCGAGGTCGAGGAGCGCCGGGTCGGCGAGGCGATGGCGCGCGCCGGCAAGTCGGCCGATGCGCCCAAGGAGTGGCCGGTCGCCAAGCGCGCCGAGCGGCTGACCATGCTGCGCCGGCTCGCGATCCTCTACGAGACCCGGCTGGCCGATGTCGACGGCGTGGTCTATGCGTCGAGCGCCGTGCTCGAGCTCCTGCCCGGCGACCGCGACGCGCTCGAGCGCATGGAGCGCGTGCTCGACAAGGCCGGCGACCCGCGACTCGAGCAGACGCTCGAGTACCACGCGGCGGCGTCGACCTCGCCGGCCGAGCGCGCCAAGCTGCTCAGGCGCCTGGCCCGGCTCGCGGCGGCGCGCTCCGACGAGGTCGCCGCGCTCGAGCGCTGGGAGCAGACGCTGCGCGCCTCGCCCTCGGACCCCGATGCGCTGGCCGCGCTGTCGGACCTCTACGAGCGCACCGAGCGCTGGGTCGAGCTCGCCTCGGTGCTCGAGCGGCGCGACGGCGGGCGGCCGCTGCCTGCGCCCGGCACCCCCGAGGCCGCGCTGCGCGCGCTCGATCTCGAGCGCTACGCGACCGTGCTCGATCGCAAGCTCGGCGACGGCGCGCGCGCGACGCGCGTGTGGCACCGCCTCCTCGAGCTGTTGCCGCGCCACCGCGGGGCGCTCGAGGCGCTGGCGCGGCTGCACCGCGCGTCGTCGAAGTGGCGCGAGCTGGCCGACGTGCTCGGCATGGAGATCGCGCTCCTGTCCGAGCGCACCGGGCCCGACGACGCCGAGCGCAGGTCGCGCGCGACCGCCGCGGCGATCGACCGCGCGGGCATCCTCGAGGACAAGCTCGGGGCGCCCAACGAGGCGATCAAGGTCCTCGACCACCTGATCCGCGAGCTCAACCCCAACCACCTCGAGGCCCACACCGCGCTGCGCCGGCTCTACGAGGCGCGCGGCGACTTCGACGCCGCGGTGCGCGTGGCCGAGCGCGAGATGTACCTGGCGCCCGAGCCGCAGCGCAAGATCGCCCGCGGGCTCGAGATCGGCCTCATCTGCCGCGACCGGCTCGGCAACCCGACGCGCGCGCTGCAGGCGTTCAAGCGCGTGCTCGAGCTCGAGCCCACCCAGGACGAGGCGCTCGCCGCCGCCGCGGACCTGCTCGCCCGGCTCGGGCGCTGGAAGGAGCACGTCGCCACCCTCGAGCGCATGCTCGCGAAGGTGCCGGGCCGCGACGCACCCGACGCCGACGCATACGCCGAGGCACGCCGGACCATCGTGCAGCGGATCGCCGCCGCGACCGCCGACAAGCTCGGCGATCCCAAGGCCGCGTTCCGCTGGTGGCGGCGCGCGCACGACGAGGCGCCCGACGAGCACACGCTCGCCGACGTCCGGCGCGCCGGCGAGTCGTACGGCCTGCCGCGCGAGCTCGCCGAGGTGCTCATCGACGAGCGGAATCGCTTGATTGCGCTCGGCCAGTTAGATGAACGAAAGCGAGTCGCGGGGGGTGGGGACCCCACCGGCTCTGCCGGTGGGGCGGGGGTCCTCCCCCGTGGGATCGACGAGCGCAAGCGCCTCATCGCGCTCGGACAGGCGGATCGCAGCCAGGCCGGCACGCCCGCCGAGCCCGCGCGGTTCGTGGCGCTGTCGCGCGAGCTCGCCGGGCTGAGCGAGCGCAAGCTCGGCGACCGTCCGCGCGCGATCGCGGTGCTCGCCGAGGCGCTCGCGGTCGCACCGCGCGATCGCAGCCTGCTCGCCGAGATCGATCGGCTCGCCGCCGACAACGATCACCGCACGTCGTGGAAGGCAGTCCTCGAGGCCTACGACGTCGCGCTCGCCGCCGCCACGCCCGCCGAGCGCGTCGAGCTCCACCTGCGGCGCGCCAACATCCTCGAGGATCAGCTCGGCGATCCCAGGGCCGCGGTCGGCGAGGTGCTCGCCGCGTTCTCGTGGGCTCCCGATCGCGAGGACACCCGCGAGGCGCTGGTCGCGCTCGCCGGCCGCGCGCGCGCGTGGACCGAGGTGATCGCGGTCGACAGCGCGCTGATCGATCGCGCGCCCGACACGGCGCGCCGGGTCGAGCTGTTGCGGCGCAAGGCCCACGTGATCGAGGAGCAGCTCAAGGACGCCCCGCGCGCGTTCCGCACACTCCTGGTCGCCCTGCTGCTCCAGCCCGACGACGCCGACACCACGTCGCACCTGTGGCGGCTCGCGCGCGTGATCGGCAAGTACCGCGACACCGATCGCTCGCCGCAGGCCGAGCCGCCGCCGGCGACGGTGCAGACCGAGTCGTCCCTCGTTGGGGCCAACGCGCACGCCGGCCGCGCGGCCCCGGTGCGCACGCAGGTCCCGCGCCGCCTCCAGACCGAGCCCCTCGCCGACGCCGATCTGTCGCCGGCGACCCTCGCGGTCGGCGACACGACCCAGCCGCTCGACGTCGCCGAGATCGAGATCGCCGAGCAAAAGCGGTCCGCCCCGTTCCACGCCGAGAGCTCGACGATGACGCTGTCGCCGCAGGACCTGCGCGGGATGATGGTCCCGCCGCGCCTGCCGCCGGGCGCCAAGGGCCCGCCGAGGCCGCCGCCGCGCCCGCCGCAGATCCGGCCCGCCGCGCCGCCGCCCGCGCCGCGCAAGGCCCAGGCGATCGTGCGGCGCGCGCCGCTGCCGACGCTGCCCAACCGCTCGTTCGAATCGCCGTGGGAGGAGCTGGCGGTGACCTACGAGAGCCTGCCCGCGCCCGACACCGCGTCGCGGCTGCGCTGGTTGTATCGCGCGTCCGAGGTCTGGGAGACCGGCGGCAAGGACATCCCCCGCGCGTTCGATGCGCTCGCGCGCGGGTTCGCGCTGGCCCACCGCTCGCCGGTCGGCGACGCCGAGGTACGCGCGCGGCTGCACCGCATCGCGCAGGAGCACAAGTCGTGGAGCCGGCTCGCCGACCTCTACGAGGGCATGGCCGAGCAGGCCGAGACCGCCTCCGACGCGGCGGACCTCCTGATGGAGGTGGCGACGATCCGCGCCGAGCAGCAGAAGCCGCGCGAGGCCGAGGCCCAGCTGCGCCGGATCCTCGGCATGCTGCCGAGCGAGCCGGTCGCCCGCTCGCGGCTCGAGGCGCTGTATCGCACCGAGGGTCGCTACGTCGAGCTGGCGGCGTCGCTCGAGGAGCGGACCGATCCGCGGCTCGGCACCGCGGCGCCCGAGGCCGAGCGCGCGGAGCTCCTGCGCGAGCTCGCCGCGATCTATACCGACAAGCTCAACCGGCCGCACGATGCGATCGATGCGTTCGAGCGCCTGCGCATGCTCGCGCCGTCGGACACCCGCGTGCTGGTCGACCTCGCGAGCCTGTACAGCTCGGTCGGCCGGTGGTCCAAGGTCATCGAGACGCTGACCCGGGTCGGCGAGGTCGCCGAGGGCACGCCCGAGGCGCGCGACGCGCTGCGCACGATCGCCCGGATCTACGACAACGAGCTCGAGCTCCCCGAGCGCGCGATCGACTCGTACGCCCAGCTGGTCGCGGTGTGGCCCGACGACGCCGAGGCGTGGAGCGCGCTCGACGAGCTGTATGCGGCCAACGCGCGGTGGACCGAGCTGGCGGACGTCCTGCGCCGGCGCGCCGCCCTGGCCCGCGAGCCCGCCGAGCGCGCGCAGCTGCTCGCCCGGCGCGCCCAGGTCCTGCTCGACTGGCTGGCCGCGCCCGAGGAGGCCGCGGCCGCGCTGCGCCACGCGCGCACGATCGCGCCCGACGACACCCAGCTCGCGGACCTCCTGGTCACCGCGCTGGTCAAGGCCAACCGCGACCGCGAGGCCGCCGCGATCCTCGAGGGGCGGATCGACACTGCGGGGGACGCGCCGCGCGGCGACGTGGCGGCGCTCTTGATCCGGCTCGCCCAGCTCCAGCTCGAGCGCCTCGACGACCACGACGGCGCGCGCCGCGCGATCGACCGCGCGCTGCAGCTGGTCCCCGAGCACCCGACCGCGCTCTCGGTGCTCGCCGACCTCGCCTCGCCCGAGCACGATCCGCGCGCGTTCGCCGACGCCAAGCTGCGCGAGGCCGAGAGTGCGCGCGATGAGGACGTCCGGATCGCCGCGCTGATGGCGGCCGGCAACGTGCTGCAGGCGCGGGTCGGCGATACCGCCGCCGCGCACACCGCGTACGAGCGCGTGCTCGCGCTGCGCCCGTACCACGCCGATGCGACGTGGGCGCTGGCCGGCCTCGTCGAGAAGGGCGGCGACCCCGAGAGCGCGGCGCGCCTGCTCGAGAAGCGGCTCGACGATGGCTCGCTGGCGCCGCCCGAGAAGGCGCGCATCATGACCCAGCTCGCGGCGCTGTCGCGCGCCGCCGGGGTCGAGCCCGCCGCCGAGCGCCGCCTGCTCGAGGCGCTGGGCTGCGTGCCCGATCACCTCCCGGCGATCGTCGCGCTCGCCGACTTCTACGCCGACGCCGCGCGGTGGTCGGATCTCGAGATGTTCCTGCGCGAGGTGCTCGACGGAACGATGCTCGCCGCCGCACCCGCCGCGCTGATCGCGGACCTCCACCGCCGGCTGGCCAACGCGCACGAGAAGCTCGGGCGCGACGAGGACGCCTACCAGACCCTGGTCGCCGCCGATCGCCTGCACCGCGGCCACCTCCTGATCAAGCTCGCGCTCGGCGAGAACCGGTTCAAGGCGCGGCGCTGGCGCGAGGCCGCGCTGCACCTGGCGCCGCTCGCGGGCCACGACGACGCACAGCGCTACCCCAGCGAGGTCGCACAGGGCCTCTATCACGCCGCGCTCGCCGAGATCCGCTCGCTCCGGCCCGAGAAGGCGCCGCCGCTCTACGCGCGCGCGCTCGAGCTCAAGCCGCAGTTCGCGCCCGCGCTGCAGGCGCTCGCCGAGATCGCGATGGAGCAAGGCGATCACCGCCGCGCGGCGGATCTGTTGACCCGGCAGGCGACCGCCACCGAGGAGCCGGCCGAGCGGCTGCGCCTCTTCGAGGCGCTCGGCGACATGGCGCTGCTCCTGCTGCACGACGAGGATCGCGCGCGGACCTGCTATGCGGCGGCGGTCGCAGCGGCCGATCCGCTCGAGGCCAAGCACGTCGCGCTGCTGGTCAAGCTCCTCGAGCGCCAGGGCCTCGCCGGCGATCCTGCGGGCTCGGCGCGCACCGGCGAGCTGATGGCTGCGTTCGGCGCGACGCCGGCCGAGCGGTCCGCCCGCTACCTGCGCGCCGCGCGCGACTACCTCGCGGCGCAGGACCTCGCGCGCGCGCGCGCCGCCGCCGAGCGCGCCGTCGAGAGCGACCCCTACGACGCCGACGCGGTCGACCTCGCCTCGGGCCTGGCGATCGACGCCGGCGAGGTCGAAGCAGCGGCCGCGATGCTGACCCGCCTGCTCACCGCCAAGGACGATCGGCTGCCGGCCGCCCAGAGCGCGCGCCGCGCGCAGCTGTCGTACCGGCTCGGCCGCGCGCGGGCCCAGCGCGGCGACGCCCGCCAGGCGGTGCCGGCCTACGAGCGCGCGATCGCGATCGCGCCCGGGTCCGACGGTGCGACCCAGGCGCACCGCGGCCTCGTCGAATTGCTGCGCGCCGGCGACGACCCCGGCAAGCGGGATGCGATCGCCCACCACCTGCAAGCGATCACCGCCGCGACCGGTGCGCTCGGCGATCTCGTGGCGTGGGCCGACGAGCTGCGCCGCCACAACGCGATCGACGCCGCCCGCGCCACGCTCGATCTGGCCGCCGCGTGCGGCCACGTCGCCGACGTCCACCAGCGCGCGTTCCTCTCGATCCACACGCCGCACGCGATGCGCGACGACGAGCAGTTCAAGGCCGCGCTCGACGGCGAGCGCGCGCTGCTCGCCGATCCCGACGAGGGCGGCTTCGGCCCGATCGCGGTCGCGCTGTCCGAAGCCGCGGCCCTGCTGTGGCCCGATCTCGAGGAGACCCTCGCCCGCAACGGCGCCACCGGCGCGCGCCGCATCCCGGCGACGCTGCATGCGCCGGCCGTCGCGATGTTCTCGCGCACCGCCTCGGCGCTCGGCGTCGGGGCGGTCATGCTCTACGAGCGCGACGCCGGCGCCGACGTCACGGTGGTCAGCGGCGCCACCCCGGTGATCGTGCTCGGGCCGCGCATGCTCGCCGCAACCACCTCGACCGGCGAGATCCGCGCCATCATGACGCGCGCCGTCGAGCTCACTCGCCCCGAGCGAATTGCGTTTGCTGGACTACCGATCGCGGACGCGACGCGCCTCCTGGTGTCCGTGGTCCGCCTGTTCGGCCCTCCGGCCCTGCGCGAAGCCACCGGCGCACTCGTCGTCGATCCCGATGTCCAGCGCGGCGTCGACGACATGGTCAAGGCGGCGCTACCGGTCAAGGTCCGCGTCCGCCTCGAGCAGCTGCTCGCCGGCCTGCCTGCGGCCGCGCTCGACGTCGCGCGCTACCTCGCCGCGTGCGAGCGCAGCGCCGATCGCGCCGCGCTGTTGCTCGGCGGTGACCCCAAGATCGTCATCGAGAGAGCCGCGGCCCGCGGCGAGCGCCACGCGCACCTCATCTCGGCGATCGCGCAGCCCGGCTGGCTGCCGCTGCGCGCGCGGCTCGGCCTCGGCGTCCGTTGAAACGGCGCCAGCGATCACAACAGCGCAGATACGGTCTCCGAGGGAGGCGCGCTGCGTCGATGTAGGTCTCGCTCCTGCGCGAACTGTGCAACGTCGCGCATGCAAGCAACAGTCCGTTGCCGCGCGCATCTTCGACGGTGCATGCAGCACGGCGCTCCATTCGCACCGGGTCTGCATCGCGGCGAACACTCCTCGGCCGGGGTGCGATGCCTCGGGCTCCAGCGCGTGCATCGGGGTGATAAAGCCTGCTTCGATGTGCGTCGCGGTGCGGCTGCCGCGCCGTCGCTGTTGCAGCGTATTGCGCCGAGAAAACCGCCGCAATCGACGCGCTCGCCGTGGTACGACTCGATCTGCCGTGCGTGACGAGGAGCCACGCACCCGACGGCAAAGGTCCAGCAGCAGCACCCCGCAAACTGCGGAGATGGTGAGCGACGCGCGTGACAGTAGCTGGCAAGAACACTTCCGGGTCCGTCCACTTGGGTAGTACGCTTCCCCTCGGAATGCTGGCCGATCCGGGGAGGATGCTCGGCAAATACCAACTGATCGCGGAAATCGCGCGCGGTGGTATGGGCGTGGTCTATCTCGCGATGGTCCAAGGCCCGGGTGGATTCAACAAACTTGTCGTCGTCAAGGAGCTCAAGCCCGAGCTGGTCGAGGAGCCCGCATTCCTGACCATGTTTCTCGATGAAGCGAGGCTGGCCGCACGGCTCTCGCACCCCAACATCGTGCAGACCAACGAGGTCGGCAACGATGGCGATCGCTACTTCATGGCGATGGATTACCTCGACGGCCGCGGCCTCGACCAGATCCGCCGCCGCTCGAAGATCGCTGGGTTCGGCCTCTCGGTGCCGATGCAGCTGCGCGTGGTCTGCGACATGCTCGCGGGCCTCGACTACGCGCACAAGCTGACCGACTTCGACGGCTCGCCGCTCAACATCGTCCACCGCGACGTCAGCCCGCAGAACGTGTTCGTCACGTTCGACGGCCAGGTCAAGCTGCTCGACTTCGGGATCGCCAAGGCGTCCGACTCGATGCACGAGACCCACGCCGGCGTGGTCAAGGGCAAGGTCTCCTATATGTCGCCCGAGCAGGGCCGCGGCTGGAAGGTCGACGCCCGCGCCGACGTGTTCTCCGCCGGCGTCATGCTGTGGGAAGCGCTCACCGGCAAGCGGATGCGCGACGGCAAGAACGACCAGGAGAAGCTCTGGGCCCTGGTCTCCGAGGATCCGCCGCGCGCGTCCTCGATCAAGCCGTGGGTCCCGCCCGAGCTCGACGACATCTGCGCCCGCGCGATGGCGTGGGACCGCGAGAACCGCTACCCGTCGGCCGGCGCGATGCAGCGCGACCTCGAGAGCTACCTCAGCACCACCGGCACCCGCGTCAGCGCGCGCGAGGTCGGCGCGTGTGTCACCGAGCTGTTCCGCGAGGACCGCGCCAACACCAACGGGGTGATCGAGGCCCACATCGCGCGCGCCCGCGGCGGCACCCTGCGCGATGGCCTGCCGGTCATCGAGATCGCACCGCGGCTCAGCATGGGCAGCCCGACACCGTCGGACCAGCGGCCGGCCGTGCGCCATCCCCACGATCCCGATCTCGCGACGTCGCTCGACTCGCCCAACGCGCGCTCGGCCGACGCCTCGGCCGCCGCCGCGCACAGCGATCCTCGCCGCATCAGCGGCCTGCGCCACCTCCGGCCCGTGCTGATCGCCGGCGCGGCGGGCGTGGCGATCGCGATCGCCGTCATCGTGTTCATCGCTCGCGCGACGAGCGAATCGGGCCCGATCACCTCGCGCGCAGACCCGATGCCGCACGTGGTGGCGTCCACGCCGCCGCCATCGCCAGCACCGCCAGCGACCGCAGTGGCGCCCGTTCCTGCATCGGTCCCAACTGCGCCACCGCCGGTCGCCAAGCCGGCGGAGCCGCCGACCGCGCCCAAGCAGACGATGATCGACGTCGAGGTCCGGGTCTCCCCGGGCACCGCCGCGATCTCGATCGATGGCAAGGACGTCGAGGGCAACCCGTTCTCGACCCAGTTCCCTGCCGACGAGGTGATGCACCGCGTGCGGGCGAGCGCGCCGGGCTACGTGACCAAGTCGTCGTCGGTGGCGTTCAATGCCAACGTCACGCTCGACTTCAGCCTCGAGCGGATCAACCCGCCGTCGCCGCCGCCGACCGCGCGCCAGCCACCGGTGCGCACGCCGCCGCGGGTGGTGCAGCAGGCGCGGACCACCCCGCCCCGCCAGCCCGACCCGCCGCGCGCCGTCGAGATCAAAGCTCCCGAGCCGGCGCGCGTCGATCCCACGCCGCCGCGCGCGGATCCGCCACCCGCCGCGTCCACCCCGCCCGAGCTGGTGAACCCGCAGGGCGGCAACAAGCCGACGCGCACCATCGAACGCAAGGACCCGTACAGCCCTGGAGGAGGACCATGATCGGTCGTGTTGCTTCCCTTGCCCTGGTCGCGCTGCTCACGTCATCCGTCGTC
>DATIPJ010000117.1:0-26345 GCA_035472155.1 Kofleriaceae bacterium | reverse complement strand
AGATGCCGCTCTGCAGGCGATCGAGGATCGCCGCGTTGTCGAACGTGATCGCGAGGTCGCCGAGCGCGACCCGCTCGATCCGGTTGGCCTCGACGTTGAGCCGGCCGATCGGCGCGCTGGTCGACCAGGTGCGCAGCGCGGCGTCGCCGAGGTTGCGGATCACGTTGTCGCGGACGCGCACGTCGTAGATCGGCTGGCTGCCGCCGATCACGACGCCGATCGCCATGGTCTCGGGCCCGCTGCCCTCGATCCGGTTGCCCGCGATCTCGACGTCGAACACCGGGCGCGACGGCGTGGTGCCGTCGTCGAGCCCCTCGCCGACGACCACGCCGGCGAGCAGCGCGATCGGCGCGAGCAGCGGCGCCTCGGGGATCTCGATCCAGCAGTCGAGCACGCGCGCGCTGTGGCCGGTGAGCTGCACGCCGCACTGGAACGGGCTCGCGCTGGCCGCGCTCTGGATCTCGTTGCCGACGACGTCGACGCCGTCGCCGGTGACCTGGATGCCGACCGCGGTCGAGCCGACCACGCGGTTGCCGGTCACGGCGATGCGGTCGGTCGCGGCGTCGCGCCCGGTCTCGGCCTGGTCGTCGATCAGGATGCCGACCGCGAACCCGGCGATGAGGTTGCCGTCGATCGCGGTGCCCGAGAGCACGCCGTCGGCGACATGGATGCCGGTCGCCGAGGCGTTCATCGCGTGGACCTCGTTGGCGAGGATGCTGAGCCCGTCGAGCGCCATGCCGGCGCGCGGGAACGCGACGATGAACGTGTTCGCCATGTACGGCGCGTAGGGCAGCGCCGCGATGCCGGTCGCCGCGGAGACGCGGTTCTCGGCGATCTCGATCGCGCCGCAAGTGCCGGTGACCATCACGCCGATCGCGTTGGGGCCCGGACGGCGCGCCTCGATGCGGCAGCGGCGGACCGCGACCTGCCGCGAATCGGCGATCGTGATCACGCCGTGCGGCAGCGCCGAGAGCGCCCCGAGCAGCGGCTGGGCCTCGGGCAGATCCTCGAGCGTCGTGCCCGGGTTCTCGCGCTGGAGCTTGCGCAGCGCGATGACCGTCGCGACCACCGAGCCGGCGACCCGGCCCTCGCCGGGCTGGAGCACGAGCAGGCGCGCGCCGAGCGTCGACAGGAAGTCGGGCACGCCGCCCTCGACGTGGATGTCATCGAGCTTGAGCGCGCGCTCGGCCGGCATCGCGATCGGCGAGAACCGGCTGTCGATCAGCTTGTCGAACAGCGTTCGGACCTTGAACGACGGCAGGTCGACGTTGGGGTCGGGCGGGCCGATGTCGATCGCGGCGTTCGGATCCTCGATGAGATACATGTCCTCGAACGACAGCGCGCCGGTCTGGCCGCAGCGGTCGACGTAGAACGCGCCGCCCGAGCCGCGCACGTCGAGCACGGTGGCATCGCCGTCGCCCAGGATGCGCACCGACGAGATGCCGCGCACGAGCACGGGGTGCTCGAGCTGGTAGTTGCCCGTGCGGATGAAGATCGAGCCGCCCTTGTCGCCGAGCAGGCCGAGCGCGGCCTGGATCGCCTCGTCGCCGGTGAGCCCGTCGGACGTCGACTGGTCGACGTCGCCGAACGTGCGCACGCCGTCGCCGACCACGACCACGAACACGCCCGGGCCGAATCGCTTGTCGCCGAGCTCCTTCAGGCGGTCGCGGACCTCGACGAGCGGGAGATACCGCTTGCGGATGTCCTCGAGCACGCGCGGGGCGCCGGTCGCGCGCGCGAGCGGCGCGAAGTGGTGGATCGGGCCGTGCGGCGCGGCGCTGGTCAGCGTGTCGACCACGCCGGTCGCCGAGCCATCGGGCGCGTTGACCCGCGCGGTGAAGGTCCAGTAGTCGCCGTGGCGCCAGCCGCTGCCTGAAAACGCGAAGGTGATGCCGTCGGACAGCCGGTAGCGCTGGCCGGTGATCAGCAGGTCGGCCCCGTCCCAGCGGCGCACGCTGGCGCCCGCGCCGGGCAAGAACACGCGCCCGATCGGGCCACCGACGGGCAGCGCGACCGGATTGGTCGTCAGGTTCGAGCCGACCGGATCGAGCTCGAGGATGCCCGACTCGGCGCGCACGCCGGCGAGGCGGCGCAGCACGGGCGGGTTGGGTGCGTCCCAGCGCAGGCGGGTCGCGCGGTCCTCGATCACGATGAGGTCGCCGGTGCGCAGGCGCGCGGCGTCGGCGTGGGAGACCTGGAGCGTCGTCGAATCGGCGGCGGTCGGCGCGGTCAGCGCCATCACCGTCGAGCCGTTGTCGCGCGACCACAGCGCGACGTCGAGCGCGCCGACCTTCATGACCTGGACGCGGACGTGCAGGTTGTCGCTGCCGATGTAGCCCTCGCCGGTCGAGGCGTTCTCGGTGAACAGGCAGCGATCGCGACACGGGTCGAACGGCTCGGGCGGATCGCGATCGGGCAGCGCGCCCTGGGCGATGTTGGTCGACAGCATGCCGCCACCGGTGGGCGCCGGCAGGGCCTCGGGGCCGCCCTTGGCGACCAGCGGCAGCGCGCGGACCTGGGTCACCACGCGCAGGCGCGCAGCGGTGTCGGCGCCGTCGAGCGCGGGCTCGAGCAGGAATGGATCCTCGAGCGCGGTGACGGTCTGCTCCCAGACGTCGAGGTAGAACACGTGGTGCGCCGAGCCGTCGGCGGGCAGCGCCGGCAGCACGGGCGGATCAGGGAAGTCGGGCTGCGACGAGAACCGCAGATCGCGCTCGATGAACGCGCGGTAGCCGTCGATCAGCATGCGCCCGGCGCCCGCGAGCGTGCCGTCACCGCCGCGGATCACGGCGTCGGTGCCGAGCGCGGGGTCGATCGCGCGCAGTGCGCCGATCCAGGTCCGCGCGACCGGGGGCAGGCCGGTGACGCCCCACGTCGTCAGCCTGGTGAGATCGAGGCCGGCGAGCTCGCCGACGGTGACCACCATCTCGCACCAGCCGCTCTGGGTGAGCCCGTGGGTCTGGGCCGAGATCGCGATCTCCGTCGTGCCGTCGCCGAACACGAGCTCAACGTCGGTGGCTTCATCGTCGGCGGGCGGCCGCTCGAGGCGAAGCTCGATGATCAGCGCCGACGCGGCGAACGGCGTCGAGACCGCGCGCGGGATCGCCGTGAGGTTCACCGGCTGGGCCAGCGTCTTGCGCAGCGCCGGATGCCAGCGGCTGCGCACCACCCACGGCAGGGTCTCGGGGTCGTGGCGATCGAGCCGGAGCTCGGGCACCGGCTTGCGCTCGTCGTCGAGCGGTACGGTCGTCGCGATCCAGCCGTCGACCGAGCGGATCGGATCGATCACGAAGTCGGCGCAGATCCGGAAGCCATCGTCGGGCGCGCCGTCGGCGAGGTCGGACGTCCGGCGGCGGGCGTCGACCGTGCGGAGGTGGACCTCCTCGTTCCAGTCGGCGTCGACCGCGACCTGCCCCATGCGCTGGTACACGCCGGTGAAGCGCTTCCACTCGTCGAATCGGCTGCGGCTGGTATTGAAGTTCACACTCATCGGCGTTCCATCCGGTAGAGATCGAAGGTGGTGCGGTCGACGTGGAGCGGGTCCATGCCGATCGGCAGGAAGTCGCGGGTGCGGTGGTCGAGCTCGCGCTCGTGATCGCCGCGCTCGCCGAACGCGCCCGGCTGCGAGGCGCCCTCGCCGACCGCGAACACGCTGGGCCCGTTGTTCTCGGCGAGCACGAGATAGCCCGGGCTCGTCGGATTGCTGGAGACAAACGACGCGGTGTGCGCGAGGCTCGCGAACGTGCGCGGGCCGCTGTAGCTCGTGCCCGGTCCGGTGCGTGGATAGACCGAGTGGCGCACGAAGCCGAGGTCGGCGCGGTCGACCTGCACGTCGCCTGCGAGCACGCTCGACGAGGCCTCGAGCTTGCCGGCCTGCGCGATCCCGTGGACCGTGCAGTGACGCAGCCGGACCTGCGCGCCCGGGGCGCGGATCGCGACCGCGTCGCGCGCGCCGGCGTCGAACGTGCAGCCGGCGGCGACCAGGCGCGCCCAGGGCGGCAGCTCGACGACGCCGAGCTGGCAGCCGTAGAGCCGGACCTCGAGCTCGGCGCGCGGCAGCGAGCGGCGCGAGGCGACATCCTGGTGGCCTGCGCCCGGCGCCCACAGCGAGAGGCGGCCCGGGCCGGCGATCTGGCAGTAGCGCAGGTCGACGTGGCCGCGCTCGACGGCGATCTCGAGCCGGCCGACCAACCACAGCCCGGCGAGCCAGTACGACGGCGTGCGATCGGCGGTGGTCTGCAGCAGGAGTGACAGGTCGCGCTCGTCGTCGCGATCGAGGATCGGCGTCGAGCCGGGGTCGGCGGCGACGATCGAGAGCCCGAGCTCGACGCCGCTGGTCAGCCGCGCGAACGGCACGCGCGCCGAGCCGAGCACGGCCACGCGGCCGAGCGCACCGGCGGGCACCTGGGTCAGCGCGTCGTCGAGCGTGCCGACGATGCCGATCGCGCCGCCTTCAGGCCCGCCGGTGCGCTGGCCGGTGCGTGCCGGAGCGACATAGATGTGGGGATCCAGCTCGACGGTGCGCGACGGATGCACGACGAGGTCGGGCGGCGTCGCGATCTCGAAGCCCGGATCGGGCTCGCGCCACGACGCCGGGATGGCGCGCGCGGGCGGTACGAGGCCCGGGCCGAGCTCGCCGCCGCGGCCGATCCGGCACGAGACGGTGACGCGGCCGAGCGGCGCTGCCGTCGGGAGCACGAAGCGCCCGAGGCGCGGATCGAGGTAGACCTCGCCGTCGCTGGCGTTGCGCGGATCGGAGCTGGGCGCGATCAAGAGGTCCCACGGTCCGAGGCTGCGCTGTGCGAGCCGCCAGGGCACGCGCGCGAGCCGCCCGGGCTGCGCGTAGCGGTTGTCGCTCGGTGGAGCGGCGAGCGCCTCGTCGGCGAACAGGCCGCCGAACCGGGTGTCGAGCGGGCGCGGCCGCGCGGTCTCGGCGGCGGTCGGCGGATCGCGCCGGAACGTGGCGCCATCGCTCGCGACCCGCAGCCGCACGTGGTCTCCGACGGCGATCGGCAGGCGCGGCAGCACGGCGAGGATGCCGTGATCGCCCTGGCTGAACACGACGTCCGATGACGGCAGCGGTGCGGGGCCGATCACGAGCAGCGTGTCGCTGGTGCCCGAAGGTAGATAGACCGCTTCGCCCGGCGCGGGCGGGTTGGGCGCGAGCGGCTCGAGCGCGCCGACCTGCCAGGTCTCGGCGCCGGTCGGCAGGAACAGGCGCAGCGGGCGCGTGCGATCGGCCCACGCGAGGACCTCGACGCCGGGCGGCGCTGCCTGCGCGCGCGCGACGACGAAGCCCGGGCCCGACGGCAGCGGCAGCGAGGGCAGCGTGCGCCACGCGCGCGATGCGGTGACCTCCCACAGCCGGACCTCGGTCGACAGCGTGCCGGGCACGGCGTCGCCACCGACGAGCACGATGCCAGCGGGCGTCGGCACCAGCGCGCCGCCGATGCGCTCCTGCTGACGGCGCAGCGAGTGCGGCCGCCACGCGCCGCCCGCGGTCGCGATCGACCACATGTCGCCGGTCGCGGCGCCCTCGTCGTCGCCGCCGAACACGTAGAGCCGCCCGCCGGTGATGCACAGGCTCGGGCTCTCGCGCGCGATCGGCGTGCGCGGCGATGCGGTATCGAGGCGCGCGACGGTCACTGCGCCCGCGAGATCGGTGATCCGCCAGACGCCCAGGTTCGTCGGGTCACCGGCGACGGCGTACAGCGCGCCGGTGTCTCCAGTGAGCGCGATCCCATCGGCGAGATCGAGCGGCGCGGGCAGCGCGCGGACCGCCGTCCACGCCGGGGCGCCGACGACGGCGCGCACCAGGCGATTCTTGCCGGCGGCGACGTCGCGCTCGATGCGCGCGATCCAGGTGTCGGCGCCGACGGTCACCGTCGTCGCGTTGGACGCCGCGGGGCCGAGCGCCGGGTCGAGCGCGAGCGTCGACCACACGCCGGCGGCCGAGCGCTGGCGGGCCTCGCCGTCGAGCCGCTCGATCAGCAGGTCGACCGCGTGGCCGCCGATGTCCTCACCCGCGTCGGGCGCGACGACCACGGGCGACACCGCACCGGTGGCGTCGACGGTGGCCTGGAGCTGGATGCGATCGGTCGGCCCGGGGTTGGCGACATCGGGGAGCGCGGCGATCACGGTGATCCGCCACGCGTCGCCGGGCGAGGGCCGCGCGGTCTCGGCGAACCGGACCACGCCGGCCTCGCCGACCGACTGCGCGATCAGCGCGCCGCGCACGGCCGGGGGTGACGGCGGCCCGACGAGCACGATGCCATCGACCGCGAGCTGGAACGCGCCCGCGCGCTCGGCGCGATCGGGGTCCTCGGCGAGCGCGGTCGGCGTGAGCAGACCGGCGGCGATGCGCGGCTCGGCGGCGTCGGGCGGCGCCGGCTCGTGGCGCGCGGTGAGCCCGCCGGTCAGGTCCGGGCGCTCGACCGGGTGCAGCCACACCAGCGGGCAGTCGCGCCCACCCGGATCGACCCAGCCGCCGCGCTGGCCGTGCGGCAGCGCGCGCAGCGGCAGCGGCTCGGTGCCCTCGAGCTCGACCGGCACCAGCTTCGACGATCGGATCAGCACTGCGTCGGGGCGCGCCCAGCCGCGCAGATCGAGCACGCGCGGCGACGCGGCGTACGCCCCGGCGTCGACCCGGCCGAGCCGGCGCAGGGTCTGATCGATCGACTCGCCGGGCAGCGGCGCCAGGACCTGGCTGCGCTCGCGGCGCTGATCGTTGCGCGGGCGGTCCTCGCTCGCCGAGCGCCGGGTCAGCGGATCCGACAGGCCGATCGGATCCCAGAGCAGCGCGGTGCGGCCGCGCCACGGCGCCAGGTGGCCGAAGTCGAGCGTGGCGATCACCGAGCGGAAGCCCTCGTCGACCTCGGCGTCCCACCCGCTGGTGTCGGACAGCACGTCCTCGAGCGTGGCCAGCGTGCCCTTGCGGCGCCGCCAGCCGACGATGCGCGCGATCAGCGCGCGCTGCGTGTGCGGATCGGTCGAGAGCAGCCGCACGCCGAACAGCTCGGCGAGCAGCGGCAGCGCGGCGGCCTGCGCGCGCTCGACGAAGTGATCGTCCCACAGCGCGTGCACGGTGTCGTAGAGGTCATCGAGTGCGCCGCCGACCACGCCGATCAGCGTCGCGAGCGGCGCCGGCGCGGGCGCCACGTCGAGCGAGATCTGGGTATCGCGCTGGCGATAGATGCCCGGCAAGAGCTCGAGCAGCCGGCGCGACGGGCGCAAGAGCTGCGCGTCCTGGATCATCGGGGCGGTCGACGGAGCGGTCATAGATCGCGGCCCTCCTCGTACTCGAGCTCGACGCCATCGCCGAGCTTGGGATCGGGCGCGGCCCACACCAGCATCTGGCGCGGACCGGCGATGATGCGCTCGTGCAGCCCGCGGCGCTCGGTCGCGCGATGCAGCTGGGTCACGACGATCGAGAACAGGCCGGGCGCACCATCGACCGCGGCGTAGATCTCCGACAGCTCGAGGTCGTCGCCGAGGCGGACGCGCTCGGGATCGAGCAACCCGGGCGGACCGTCGGCGTGGCTCTCGACGCCGAGCCGCTCGCGGATGTCCTGGATCAGCGCGATCGGATCGGCGCCGCGCCTGTACTTGACGAGGATCCGCACGCGCACCGGGACGAGCGTGCGGTTCTCGACCGCAACGTCGACACCGGGCGGCACGCGCACCGCGAGGTACGCGCGCAGCGCCGCGAGGCCGACCGCCGGCAGTGCGGCTGTCCGCGGTCCGGACACCACGACCGTGAGCGCGCGCGGCCGGCGCGGATCGCGAAACACGTGGGCGCGCCGCACGCCGTCGTAGTCGCGCGCGAGGACCTCGACGTCGGAGACCGACGCCGCCCGGTCGAGCGCACCGAGGCTGGCCGGGCCGCGCTGCCGCGCGAGGTCTGCGGGCTCGGGGTCGGCGCCGCCCGAGGTCGGCAGCGGATTGAACGTCGACTCGATCGCCGGGTGCGCGGTGGCGAGGCCCGCGATCCGGCCGCCCGTGCGATCGCCGCCGGCGCCGAGCCCGACGCGGTAGGTCGCAACCACGCGCGCACCGGCGCGCACCGGGGCACCGTTCTCGCCGTCGCCGAACCGCAGGCGCGCGCGCCCGCCGGGCTGCGCCTCGCACGCAAACACCTGGGCGTTGGGCTCCGCGGCGAGCAGGTCGGTCACCCGCAGCCACGGCCGCCCGTCGACGGTGACCTGGACCTCGGGCCGCCGGCCGCCGGGCGCGCTGATGTCGCGCAGCCAGGTGACCGGCCCCTGGCCGAGCGCGACCACGCGCGCATCGCCGCCGGGCCGCAGCTCCTCGACGACGGTCCGGCCCTCGCTGATCGGCGCCATGTTGCCGAGCAGCACGACATCGTCGAGCCGGTAGCGCCGGGTCAGCGCCGGGGTGAACCGGATGCGGACCAGCGTCTTGCGCGTGCCGAGCGGCACCTCGCGCGACACCCGGGTCACGCGGATCGCCTCGCGGTAGGCGCGCTCGGTCTTCGCGCTGCCGTCGGGCGCGACCTGCTGCACGTTCTCGGCGACGACCAGCCAGTCGCCGGCGCGCACCGGTGGATCACCGTCGTCGCCGGCGAGCAGGTAGAGGAAGTCGCCGCCGGGCAGCGCCCAGCCGCGCGGCGGTTGCCGGCCCGCGTCGGCGCCGAACGCGCGATCGAGGTTGTCGAGCGCGCCGGGGCCGCGCAAGAGCACGATCTGATCGCGCGCCTCCTGAATCATCGCGGCGATCAGCGCGTCGAGAAATGCCGTCAGGCAGTCGAGCCGCTTGGCGTAGTCCTTGGGATCCTCGCCGGGGAACGGCTTCATCGCGCACTCGAGCTCGGCGAGCGCGGCCTTCTGGCGGCGCGCCAGGTTGCGGAGCAGGCGCGCGAGGATCTCCTGCGATTCGGAGAGCGGCGCCGGCTTGCCCGCGTCCATGCCAGCATCGGCGGCGGCCTTCTGCGCCGCGCACAGCTTCTCGCACAGGCTATCGAGCGAGTCCTTGCAACCGGTCATCCCGTCGAGCCCGAACTTCGAGATCATCGACGCGAGCTGGCGCGCATCCTGGCGCGCGCGGGCCGCCTTGCGCGCGGCGTGCGCACCGTGGCGCTGAACGTCGATGCGATCCTCGACGCCCTTGGCCGCCGAGCCCGCGCCGAACAGGCCGCCGTTCGGCGCCGGGGCCTTGGGCTCGCCGTCGCCCGTCGAAGGGTGAGCGCCTGCGCCGTCGCCGCCGCCCGCCCCGCCTGTGCCGGGGCGCCTGGGCATGAACACGCTGCACTCGTTCATCCGGGTGTCGAGCCGGACCGGCGCGAGCGTCTCGTACGTCGCCGGCGCGTCGCCGTTCCTGGGCGCCGACGACACGGCGATGCCTGCGGGGATCAGCACGTCGCGGACGCCGGCCTTGGCGTGCAGGTGCTGGAGGCCGGTCGACGCCGCGCCCGGCCCGCCCTGATAGCCGAGGTGCGAGAGCAGCTTGGCGACCGAGCCCGGCAGCCGCGCCGTCGAGAGGAAGCCCTCCTCGGCCCACGCTTGCTGGTAGGTCCACAGGACATGCAGCGCGAGCGAGACCGCGTCGAGCAGGCCGCGGCCGAGGTCGATCGACGCGCCCGGCTGCGCGAGCGAGATCGCCGTCGGATCCCACGCCGGCTGACCGCCGGCCGCCAGGAACGCCGCGCGCGCCGACCGCGCGAGCCCGTCGGTGAGCGACGCGTGGCTGCGCACATGGTGGCTGTCGGGAACGCGTGACCGCTGTTCGCTCATCGCAAACCTCCACATACGGTCACGGTGAGCACCCCGTCGGAGGCAGGGCGCGCCGGGCCGCGGACCACGGCGACCTCGTCGGGCCCCATCTGGATGAAGCCGGCGTGCACGCGCTCGGGCGCATGTGGCTGCAGCCGGCGAAACCGCCGCACGCGCGCCGCCGCGACCCCGGGCGCCGCGAGCACGGCGCGATAGAGATCCGCGAGCTGGACATCGCCGCCCAGGCCGCTGGTGTCGGGATCGAGCAGCCCGCCGTTGCCCGAGACCGCCGCGATGACGGCCTCGCGCACCAGGCCCGCGTCTGCGTGCCGGTGCGCGTCGACGGTGATGTCGAGATCGAGCGGCGCCCAGGTCGGCGGGACCGACTCGACGTCGAAGCCGAGCAGGCGCGCGTGCTCGAGCTGTGCGCGCACGGCGGCCCACCGCCGCAGCCGCTCGTCGGGATCGAGCGTGTCCTCGTCGCGGAGCAGCACGGTGACCCGGACCACCGGGCGCACCGCGGCCGGCACCACGCGCGCGTGCGCACCCGCGACCTCGGGCAGCTCGCGCGCCACGCGCTCGTAATCGTCGGGGGTGATCGCCGAGACCGGCCGGCGCGCCAGGAGCGGTGCCCGGTAGCGCATGTGATCGATCGACTCGGGATCGCGCCCGCCGATCGCCGGCAGCGGATTGTCGACGGTGATCAGCGCGCGCAGGACCTCCATGTCCTCGCGGAACAGCCAGCCGGTGACCGGCCCGCGCGAGGCATCGACCGGCGCGAACAACAGGCGCGACAGGATGCCTTCGCCGACGTTGCCATCGCGCCCGGCGCCGATCGCGAGATCGAGCCGGATCGGGTTCGCGCGCTCGGGCAGCGCCGCGCCCGATACACCGTCGCCGAACCGCACCGTCGCGCGGCCATCGGCGGCGGTCCGCAGCACGAACACCTCGTCGCCGGGCGAGGCGACCGCGAGGTCATCGGTCCGCCGCCACTCGTCGCCGTCGACCAGGACGCGCACGCACGGCCGCCCGCGCCGGCCCTCGTCGCCGGGCAGCGGATAGCCATGGGCCTGAAGGCTGACCGGCGAGAACGGCAGCGCGAGCTCGGCGCCCGGGCCGCCGTCGAGCGTGAGATCCAGCAGCTCGCGAAACCGCGCCAGATCGGGGTTACCGACGTCGCCCGGCAGCGACGAGATCGGGACGCCGTGGTGCGCGGGCACGACATTGCCGAGGACGACCGCCGCGGGCTCGCCGTCGGGGCCGACCTGCGCGCGCAGCGCCCAGGGCAGCGGACGCCGCGGGTCCCAGCCGATCGCGACGGTGTCCGTACCGCGATCGACCGTCGTGATCCGCACGACGTGGCCGCCGCGCCCGACGCCGCGCCACAGCACCAGCCAGCGCCCGATCGCGAGCCCGGCGAGCTGGCCGGGAGGTTGCCCAGGAGCTGCAACGACCAGCGCCGAGGTCGCGCCCACCGGCAGATCGTCGACCAGCGACACCTGCTCGAGCCCCGGGAAGTATGCCAGCGGCTCCTCGGTGGCGAACACGATCACCTGATCGTCGTTGCGCCGGTTCGCGACCATCGTGCCCGCGGGGATCTCGAGCGCACCGTCGTCGGCGAGTGCGGTCAGCCCGGCGAGCGTCGACAGGAGAAATGCCTTGCGCGCGGCATCGGTGGTCAGCGCCGCCTCGCGCTCGCGGTCGGCGATCACGTCGGCGATCCCGGCGAGGCTGACCTTGAAGCGCAGCATCGCGGTCGCCGACAGCCCCGGGTCGACCTGGTAGTCGAGCGGCCGCACGTGATCCTCGACCGAGCGGCGCAGCCGCGCATCCTCGAGGAAACCCTCGGCGGTCGCGCGCTCCTGCTGGTAGGCGACCTGATCGAGCCGCTCGGCGACCGCCTCGAGCACCATGGTCGTGAAGTCGGCCGGTCCGCGATCGGTCCACGGGCGCATCACCTGGTCGGCGCGCGCCAGCATCACCGCGAGCAGCGAGCGCGCATCGCGCGCGCGGTAGTCGACCACCGGGCTCGGCGCGATGTCGTCGGCGAGCTCGCGCGCCACCGGCGGCAGCGGATCGTAGAGTCCGCACTGCGCCGCGGCGTCGGGCGGATACGCGCCCACGAACAGCCGCAGGTCGTCCGTCAGCTCGAGGTCGTCGGGCGGCGGCGCGACGGCGCTCGCGTGCAGTGGCGAGCCGGCGACCAGACGCAGATCGACCGAGCTCGGCGGTGGCAGCCCTCCGCCGACCAGCGCCGGCGGCAGCGCGGCATCGCCCGGCGCGACGTACGGCAGTGCGCCATAGGCGCGGAACTTGTCGCTCGCGGCGTCGGCGTACACCGCGCGCTCGCCACTGTCGTCCCAGTCGGTGTCGTGATCGAGCGCGACCGGCCCGGTCACAGGCGCCGGCGACGTCACCCGCGAGAGGATCGAGTCGTACGCGCGGACCTCGCCGGGCCCGATCGCGAGCGCCGCGCCGAGTCGGTCCCAGGTGGTGTTCGCCATGACCAGCTGGTCGGCCTGCAGGTAGCCGCCGCGCAGCGCGGTCGACAGCTCGCTGCGACGCAACCACGCCGGCCGCAGCCCGGTCTCGACCTGGATCGCCGAGCCCGCGACGGTGCGCACCGTGCTGTCGACCACCGCGAGGTCCCCCGCGAACAGCTCGTCGAGGAACGGCTGGACGTCGTCGACCACGGCCGTCACGCCGAGCCCGACGACATCCGCGGCCGCGAGCAGCGCCGGCGCGCTCGCCCGCGGCGTCGCATCGTCGGCGAGGTCGGCCAGCACGCCGCTCGCCCAGGTCTGCCATGCCGGCTCGCCATCGCCATCGCGCGGTGGGATCGCGCTCGCCGGGACCGCGCCGCCCGCGACCTCGGCGACCGACACGTCGCGCACGACCACCGGCCGCGGCGACGGCATCGCGATCACGCGCAGCCCACCGGCGTCCCCCGCGCTGGCCACCACGCGATCGATCGTGCCGAATCCGACCTCGACGTCCGCGCTGCCCGCCGCCCCGCCCGCCGTGCCGCCGACGACGATCGCCCCGGTCGCCTGTGCGCCCGACGCATTGGCCACCGTGAACCCGCGCAGCGCGATCCGCCGCGGCGCCGCGACGAACACGCCGGTCACTCGCCCGGTCGCGGTCAGCCGCTCGGCGTCGAGATCGACCGCGCTCGCCGCCGCATCGCCCGGCCCGAAGCCGAACACGCCGACGCCGAGGACATCGGCCCCGGCGAGGTCGGCCGTCGCCACGCGCGCGACCTCGACCCGCCCGGCCGCCGCGACGATCGCACCGATCGCGCTGCCGCTCGCGGTGACATCGCCGATCTCGAGCTCGACCGCCTCGGCGTCGCCCAGCGCGCCGAGCTGGATGCCCGCGACGTTCGCGCCGCTGACGTTGTGCACCACGGCACCCGTGCACCGCACCGAGCCGCCGATCGCGCGCAGCCCGATCGCATCGCCGCCGTGTGCGCCGGTGACCAGGATGTCCTCACAGTCGATCCGCCCGTCGCCGGCCGCGAGGTCGATCACCACCACGCCCGCGGGCAAGCTCGCCGCCGCGTCGACATCCGACAGCGCGATCCGCCCGGCGGTGACCTTGAGCGCGCTCGCCCCCACCGCCGCCGCGATCGTCAGCTCGATGACCTCGACCTGATCGCCGGCGAGCGATAGCCCTCCCGCCGCGAAGCTCAGGGTCACCGCGTCGCTGCCACGCAGCCGCACGATGCGCCCCGTGACGTCGAGCGCGAGCCCGGCCGCCAGCGCGTGCGTGCCGTCGGGCAGCTGCCACTCCTCGGCCGAGCCGGCCGGCGCCGCCGCCAGATCGACCGCCGCCTGCGCCAGCGCCGGCCCGACCGGCGCCGCGATTCGCTTGACGATCACGGTGCGGCCTCCAGCGTGCGGCGGAACGTCTCGGCGCGCTCCTCCCCGGTCTCGATCAGGGTGTAGAGCACGTCGACGTACAGGGTCGCCGCGTCGGCGTCGGCGGTGACCTGCACCGCATCGAGCTTCACGACGTCGCTCATGAAGCGGTTGATGTTGACGCGAATGATGTACTCCGCCGCCGCCGCCGCCTCGGGCGAGCACCCGCTGAACACCAGGCGCTGCACGCCGCAGCCGAACGTCGGCCGGTTGACGCGCTCGCCCGGCATGGTGAACAGCACCTGATCGATCTGCTGCCGGATCGCCTGCGTCCTGGGCGACGTCACCGGCGCACCGAGGTCGCCGATCCGGAACGGGAATGCCAAGCTGCGCGCCATCGTCGTCGTCTCCCAGGGCCGGCCTCAGCCGACCTCGTTGAGCGCATCGCGCACCATCTCGGTGTCGAGCTCGTATTCGTTCTGCTCGTCGTCCCAGATCCAGCGGTGCCGGACCGACTTGATGTACCAGGTGCCGTCGAGCAGCTTGCCGGCGCCCTTCACGTCGACCGGGCGGCGCGCCCGCAGGATCTGCGGATACATCCCCGCCCGCACGCGCGCGGTCGCCGCGACCAGCCAGTCGGCGGCGAGGAAGTCCGACCACGCGAGGTTGCCGACCTCGGTCTCATCGTGCGGCACGTCGACGTAGGCGAGCCCGGTCGGCACGAGGTCCGCGCGCTTGGGCGCGATCGCCGCCAGCCGCGACTTGATGATGTCGCCGCGCCCGGTCTTCCCCATGCGCGGAAAGCGCGGCTGCGCGATCGTCGCCGATCGGATCCGCCGCGTGCGCTCGTCGATGTGGTCGGCGCGGATCTCGGCGGGCCGGTGGCTCTCCCAGCGCGCGCGCATCTCGATCAAGGTCGGCGCCTGGTGCGGCGTCAGCGCGAGCGTCGGCTGCGCCGCTTGCTCGGGCCTGGGCCGGTGGAAGTGCCCGTTGCACTCGCCCGACGCCGCCGCGCCCTCCTTGACCGGACCCGACGCGCGCTCGACGTAGGCCTCGAAGCCGTTGCGCCGCGCCAGCATGCGGATGAAGTCGGCGTCGGTCCCGCGCTGCAGCATCGTGCCGCGGCTCGGGTCGCGCACCGGCTGGGTCGACTCGATCGTGTCGCTCGGCGTGGCGAAGCCGTACTCGCCGTAGATCTGCTTGACGATGTCCGAATCCGCCATGCCTTCGAACCGGCGCTGGCGCTCCTCGAGGTGCATCACGCAGCTCGCGTCGAGCCCCGATAGCTCGAGGCTCGACTCCGACATCCGATCGACGCCGAACACCGGCTCGACCGCCGTGATGTAGCCATCGAACACGACGTCCTTGGTCGCCGGCGCGTTGCTGGTCTGCTCGCCGAGCCCGAAGCCGATCGTGATCCGGTGAAGCAGCTGGAACCGCCCGTCGGCGAGCGCGGTCCAGTCGCCCTCGCCCGGCGCCTGGTCGAGCGTCATCGAGAACGACGACACGTCGTCGGCGCGCTCGTCGACCTCGAGCCGGCGGATCAAACCGGCGGCGTCGGCCATCGAGACGCCGTCGATCCACACGTCGAGGTAGGGCAGTTGCAGCGGCATTATTTCTTCGCGGGGATGGCGATCTGCGCGCCCGGATCGAGCACGTCCTCGGGGGTGAGCGCGGGGTTGGCGTCGGCGATGCGCCAGAACTGGAACGGGTCGCTGAAGTAGCGGTCGGCGAGCAGGTCAAGCCGGTCGCCGGCGCCGACCTTGTGGATCACCGACGCCGGCGGCAGCGGGATCTCGCGCGGCTGATAGAGCTCGACCGGCTTGGCGCCCGGGGCGAGCACGACCTCGTAGGTCGGAAGCGCGCCGTGGCGCGACGATGGATCGCTCACAGGAAGCCCTTTCCGGCGGAGCGGCCCTGGATCGCCGCGCCGATCGCCGATTGCAGGTCGCTCTTGACGAACTCGTTCGCCGGGTCCTGCGCCAGGTTCGAGCGCTGCTCGATCAGCTCCCTGAACGCGGTCTGCGCGTCGCTGTTGACCACGACCGACGCCGCCTCGAGGATGCGGAACCGCAGGTCGATCTCGGCGCGCACCGGGACGAGCTCGTTGTTGAAGCGCTGCTCGACGATGTTCATCTGCGTGATGACGCCCGGGAACGTGCGCGGCCCGAGCACCAGCAGCGCCTCGGTCGGCTCGATGCTCACCAGGTCGAACTCCTGGTCCTTCTTCGGCGGATCCGGCAGCTGGTCGGGCCCCAGCGCATAGCGCTCGAGGAGCGCGAGCTCGGGCAGGATGCCCTTGGTCGTCGAGCCGCCGCGCACGGTGCTCTGGCTGATGCCCGCGCTGTCGCCGCCCGCCATGATCAGCTCGGCGGCGTCGAACACCAGCTTGAAGCTGATGATCTCGCTCTTGGACTTGATCGCACCGCCGCGCGTCGCGTCGTCCTTGGCCTTGTCCTGCGCTGCCTTGGCGGCCTTCTTGTCGAGCTTGCGCTCCCACTGCCCGGTGCGCGCGCGCGTCACCGTCTCGGGGTTGTACTGGAAGCGCAGGGTCTCGTAGCTGCCCTTGGCCGCCTTGGCCTTGGGGTTGGGCAGTCCGATCAGCGCGCCGCGCGCGAGCAAGATCGGCAGGACGACCTGCGTGGGCTCGAGGCTGCGCGGCATCACGGAGCTCCCGGCTTGTCGTCTTGCCGGCCGTGGTGCCTGGCGATCTTGGCGTTGTTCTTGTCGATCAGTGCCACGATCATGTCGGTGAGCAGCTTGACCAGCGGCTCATTCTTCACGTGGCGCGTGATCCAGCGGCACTCGTGCTCGAGCTCGCGCCGGGACATGCCGAACTGGTGATTGCCGTCGTCGTTCATAGCGGTCTCCCCTCGAGCTCTCGGCCGAGCAGCTCGAGATATCGCCACCGCCGCGGGCGCGGCAGCGCGAGGATCTCGGCCTCGGACCAGTGGTAGTGGAAGGCCAGCGCGTGGACCTCGGCGAACAGCCGGTCGCCGCCGAGCCGGAGCTCGCGCGCCAGCATCGCGTACGGATCGATCCCCAGCTCGAGGTGCGCCGCGCAGGTCGGGCAGCGCGCCAGAAACGTCAGCTCCGGTGCGCGGCTGCCCTCGGCGAGCGCGACCGCGATCGCATGGCGGGTGGCTGCCGGCAGCCGCGGCCACTCGTCGGGCGCGAGCCGCCGCCCGTCGAGCTCGACCAGCCGCGACCACAGAAGCGCCACCCGCTCCTCGCGCGAGCCGCCGCGATCGGCGACCGCTGCGACCGCGTCGTCGTCGGCACCGGTCGGCTCGTGGATCACCGCCGGCCCGCTCGGCGTGTCGCACGCGACGTGCGGGCGCGGCGCGGCGGGCCGAGGCAAGAGCTCGGAGATCCGCAGATCCACGTCGCACAGCGCGGCGCACGCCGGGTTCGGGCAGCGCACGACGAGCGACATCCGGTCGCCGTACAGCCCGGCGCGCAGGTGCAGCACCAGCACCGCGCGGTCGCCGCGGGTCAGCGCGCCCACGAGCTCGCCGTCGATCCGGTCGTAGTCACCGAGCCGCTCGATCACGCTGACGAGCAGCGCGCTCACCGCGCCCGGATTGGGCTCGCCGGCTTCGCCCGGCCCCAGGTCCGCGAGCATGAGCTCCTCGTGCCCGGTCATCGCACGCAGCACGGCGTCGCGATGGCAGACTCCGTCCGCGTCGAATAGCCCGTGCGGGAGCTCGACTGTGACAGCGCGCGCGATCACGGAGCCTCTACGCGACCTCGAGCCGCTGGAAGCCCTCGTGCTGGATCTCGAGGGTCTCGATCAGCACCTCGTTCGCCTCGGCGGCGAGCTCGGACATCGCGGTGTACTTCGATACCCACGCGCGGTGCAGCACGAACTTCTTCACCGGGCGGTTGTTGTCGATGTCGTAGACGAAGATCTCGACCTCGCGCCGGAAGTCCGGGTCCGACACCTTCGGGATGTCGGTGATCTGATCGTGGCGGATCAGCTGCAGTGCCCAGCGCTCGAACTCCTTGTCGGTCGTGAGCCCGGCCTCGAGCGTCACCGGTTCGTAGTGCGTGCGGCCCGGCGAGAGCTCCTCGTTCGACGCGAGGTTGTTGCCGGCGCGGAACTTCACCACATCGATCGACCCGGTGAGGCCGCTCATCTTGCGACAGGCCGCGACTTCGATGCCGCCCATCACGATGCGAAAGTTGAAGTTGCGGAATGGATCGCGCTTCTTGGGATCGACGAAACGAGCCATGAATTCCTCTTTGCTGCGCCCCAAGGGCGCGGTCGACTAGAGCTGTTCTTGGAACCAGCCCTCGTGCACGAGCTCGACCGAGAGCAGCGCCACCTCGCTGGTCATCGAGTCGAGCTTGGGCAGCGGGGCGAACTTGCTGATCCAGGCGTTTTGCAGGTGATATCGGCGGAACCGTGCACCGAGCTGCGCGGTGCGATCGATCGGCACCGCGGGGTTGCTGGTGATCGGCGGGCGGAGCGGAATGCCGTCGGGCGGCGGCCGGCTGAGCGGGCCCGCGAGCGTCGGCGGGCCGCTCGGATACAGAAAGTCGTCCCACAGATCGATGAAGACCTGGCGCTTGACCGGTTCGGCCGGCCTCTTGCCGATCGAGTAGTCGATCACCGCCTTGGCCCAGCGCTCGAAGGTGTCGTCGAGCGCGAGCCCTTGCTCGAGCGTCACCGGCTCCCACACCACCTTGTTCGGGTTGGCGTAGCGATGCAGGTTGTTGCCGCCCTCCCAGGTCTCCCACGGGTTGATCTGCACGCGCAGGCCCGACACGCCCTTGACGCCCGCGACGTACGTCGTCGGTGGCGCCGTGCCGGCGGTGATGATCCCGACGCGGAACTGGTAGTTCCGCAGCGGGTTCCGGGCCTGGACGACGGGGGCCATCGCTAGCTCACCAGCAGGCTCTTCTGGCTGATCTGGATCACGACGAACTCGGCCGGCTTGAGCGGCGCGAACGCGACGCTGGCGGTCACGATGCCGGCGTCGATGTTCTCCTGCGGGTTGGTCGTCTTGTCGCACACCACCGAGAACGCCTCGTCGGGCGTGGTGCCCTGGAACGCGCCCTGGCGGAACAGCGTCATCATGAACGACTTGATGTTGATCGCGATGCGCGCCCACAGCTCGTCGTCGTTGGGCTCGAACACGGCCCACTGCAGACCGCGGCGCAGCGATTCCTTGAGGAATAGCCCCATGCGGCGCACCGGCACGTAGCGCCACTCGGGATCCGACGACAGCGTGCGGGTGCCCCACGATACGATGCCGATGTTGGGGAACTGGCGCAGGCAGTTGAGGCTGATCGGGTTGAGCAGGTCCTGCTCGGCGTCGATGACCTGGTACTGCAGGCCGACCGCCTCGGGCACCGTGGCCTCGATGCCGGCCGGCGCCTTCCACACGCCGCGCGTGATGTCCGTCCGCGCGAAGATGCCGGCGATGTGACCCGAGGGCGGCACGAATCGCGTCGGGTTGCGGCCCACGCCGACCGGATCGGGGATCCGGATCCAGGGGTAGAACATCGCCGAGTTCTTCGAGCGCGACGGCAGTGCCTCGACGAACTGCTTGGCGTCGTCGGGCTTGACCTCGATCTGGCGATCGCTGCCGCCGGGGCCGTCGCACACGTAGAAGCAGTCACCGCGGTTGTCGCAGTAGGCCATCGCGACCGCGATGTAGGAGACGTCGTTCTTGCCGGGCAGCGCGACGATGTTGACGTCGACGCTGTCGAGCGCGTGCAGTCCCGTGCGCTCGCGCGCGTCGCCCTCGTAATCGCTCGCGGTGATCGCGGCGATGCCGTCGGTGCCGCCGACCAGGCGCAGGCCCGTCGAGATCGCCGGCCGCGCCAGCGGGTTGGCGGCCGAGTTCGCGCCGTAGCCGCGCGCCATGCCGGCGAACCCGAGCGTGCGGAGCAGCGCCGGTGCGGTCGCCGTGCTGGTCTCGGTCAGCGACAGGCGCAGGCCATCGAACTTGTCGGGGCCCAGGCCCTGGGTGCCGGCCGCGCCGCCGGTCACGATGCGCGCCGCGGTCGGCGTCGACACGATGGTCAACGTCGGGGTCGCGCTCTCGTTGCCCTTGCCGGTCACGGTCACCTGGGTCGCGCCGCTTCCGGCGACGCCGAGGCCCGCGGGGGCGAGCGCCGAGGTCAGCGCGGCCTGCAGCTCGGCGGGCGTCACCGCGGCGGCGGCGACGGCCGCGACCGTGATGTCGGGCAGCGTCGTCCCGTTGACCGTCACGCGGAGCTTCTGACCGGTGAGGTCCCAGGTCGTCGCCGCGCCCACCGGGTCGATCGTCACCGTCGGCGCCTTGCCGACCTTGAGGCCGATCGTCGGCGCGGTCGTGTTGCTGCCGGGGACCGGGGCGTTGAAGTTGGTCAGCGCGGCGTTGAGCAGCGTGCCGAGCTGGATCGCGGTGAGCTGCACCGAGCCGTTGGTGAAGGTCGGTGGCGTGCCGCCCAGCGAGTTGAGCAACGTCTGGGTGAACGTCACCGACTGCTTGACCGGCGTGGCGTCGGGATCGCCCGCGTTCCACCAGGTCGCGGTCAGCGTCTTGCCCTCGTACATGAGGTAGGTCGACGTCGCCGACGCCGGAGTCTTGGCCGCCAGCGTGGGCGACTGCGCGGCGAGCAGCGTGCCGCCGGCGGCCGCGTCGACCTCCTCGGCGAACAGGTCCACGATCTCGACGTAGCGCGAGGCCTTCATGCGCTCGCCGATGTAGTCCTCGTGCGAGGCGTCCATGCGGACGTCCTCGAACGACTCGACCCTGCGGCTCGCACCGCCCTCGGTCCACAGGATGTCGACGTTGAACGCGTCGCTCGGGAAGTTGCGCGAGTCGGCGAGGTTGACCCGGATCGCGTCCGCCCACTTGCCGGCGCCGCGCGCGACAAACTGCAGCGCATCGGGCGGGCTCGACGCCACGCGGGTCTTGACCGGGTCGCCCTGCGCCTTGATCGCGTCGCCCGGCAACACGCGCACCACGTAGGCGCGCTTGCCGCCGGCGGCGAAGAAGCCGTCGACCGCCGCGGCGAGCAGGCCGGCATCGCCGGGCGCGTGCCCGCCGAACGCGCGCTCGAACTCGGCAAAGCCGGTCACGAACTGGGCCAGCGCGGGGATCCCGCGCCCACATTCACCCAAGAATGCCGCGGTCGAGGTGCTCACGCCCTCGATCGGGCGGACACCGCCACTGACTTCCTCTACGTAGACGCCGGGATGCAGCCGCTCAGCCATAAATCTCCTCTCAGTTGACTCCGCGAACTTGGTCGGCATCGACGGCCGTCACGCCGGGATGGCCGGAAGAACCACGTGGGGCACCGCGCGGGTTGACGAGCTCCTGGGTCTCGAGGACCAGCGTCGTCGACGTGCGCGTCACCGGGTCTTCGAGCAGCGCCGACACGCGGTAATCGACACTGGTGTGATAGAGCCGGTTCATCAGATCATCGCGGCGCTTGACCGCGGTCTGGAAGAAGAAGCATTCGTCCTGGTAGACCAGCGCGCGCCCGCGGGGGAATGCGCCCGCGATCGGCCGGGTCAGGGTCACCGTCGCGCCGCTCACGCTCTCGACCAGCGCGAGCGACTTGGTCTCGCCGATGCGCCAGCCGTCGTCGCAGCTCGCCACGGCGATCATGTCGCCGGGCCGGAGCCGCGCCGCCGCCGCGACCGAGGTGCGCAGCTTCGGATCGATCGGGCCGGTCGGCTCCTTGAAGATGTGCAGGTGCGAGATCGCGACCGGATGCGGCAGCGCGGCGCCGCTGCTGCCGAGCGCGAGCACCATGTCGGCGCCCATCGCGGGCACCCCGGGGTACGCGACCGGCGGCGTGGGCGTGGTCACCGGATCGTCGAGCCGCTGCGGGTCGCCGTCCCACGCCAGCGCGATCGCGCCGGTATCACCGGAGACCGTCGCGTGCAGCGTGCCGCCGGCCTGGAGCTGCGCGAGCGGAATGCGCCACGTCGTGGTCGCCGTGCCGGGCACGCCGCCGCGCACCAGCGTCGCTGCCGCGGTGACCTCGCCGAACACGCCCGGGTCGCCGCTGGGCAGCGTCACGCTGACGACGTTGACCCCGACGGTCACCACCGGCGTCGCGCCCTCGTTGAGTGCGAGCAGCGGATAGCCATCGCCAGCGGCCGCGGCCGGATCGAGCGTGAGCCCGAGCGCCGCGGCAAACCCCGCCGGCGCCGGCTGGGTCGCAAACAGCGGATCGGGCAAGAGCGGCGAGACCCACACCGGCCCGGTGAGCTGGCCCGTGCCCGACAGCGTGAACCGCCCCGCGACCGGGTCCGCCGTCGCGCCGGCCGAGGTCGTGTACGCAATGCCGCGCACGCGCTCCGTGAGACCATCGCCACCTTCGAGGTGGACCAGCGAGTCGAGCGTGGTCGGCTCGCCGCGATCGAGCAGCTTGAGCTGGGTCGCCCCGTCCGCCGCGTCCGCTGCGAGCAGCGACGGCCGCAGCGCGAGCCGGCCCCGGGTCGGCGCCGCGTTGGCCAGCCCATCGAACATCACCGCCATGTCGATCTGGCTCTGCGCCCACAGATCGACGCGCACCTCGACCATCATCGGCCGCGGCGCGGGCAGCTTGTGGATCCGCTGGCGGCCCTCACCGCGCGAGAACGGCGGCGCGAGCCCCAGCGCGGGCGCGAGATCATTGGCAATCGGCAGAATCTCCACCAGAGAGCGCTGGCCAGTCGCCACGGTCCCCGGAGTCGACGTCAGCGCAAACTGCTGCGTCTGCGGGCTCCACTTCAGCGCCACACTGGCGAGCCCCGCCAGCAGCACCGGATCGAGCAGCGTGCTGCCGTCCGTATCCTTATATAGACTGCCCGCGAGCGCCGCCGCGAGCGCCGCATTCACCGCCGCCGCGACCGCTGGCCCGGTGGTCGGATCACCGAACGCTGTCGCCGGCAGCCCGGCGAGCGCCAACGTGACCGATGCACGCCCGTCGAAGCGAAGCGCGAGGCTCCCCGTCGCCGGCACGGTCTGCGCCGGCGCGCGGACCTGGCTGATCGCATACCCGGGGATCTTGATCCGCGCCGTGCCGGCCTTGCCGTTCTCGCGATCAGGCTCGACGTGGAGCGACAGCGGACCGACGACCGACACGAACGGCAGCCTCGGCGGCCGATACGATGGGTCAACGTAGCCATGCGCCGCGAAGGCGCGTGCGCCGCCCGTCCGGATCGACAGCCGCGCTTGCCACAACCACGCGTTCAGGATCTCCGGAACCATCGACGTCCCTCCTGAACGCGCGCCGCGCAGTCACCCAGCAATGGCCATGCGCCCCCACGCATTCGTCGTAAGGAGTAACGAGTGCCTCCAAAGATCTTCCGGACAAATCAGGCAAGATTTGTTTCGTCGCGAGCGTGAGACGCTGTTGCGAGCCAGCCCACCAATCACCATCCGCCGGTGCGGCCCGCGACTGGCCCTTCGCTTGCCCGGCGAGCCTGATGAAGGCGAGCCTGATGAAGGCGAGCCTAGAGGCGCGCGGCGAGCGTCGCCGATAACAGCTGCGCGCCGTGCTCGGCGAGATGGATGTTGTCCTTGAACATCGCATCGGGGATCGCGGTGCGCAGATCAATGACCGGCGGCGGCTCGGCGAGCCGGGTGATCGCGCGCCGGAGCGCAGCCTCGGCCTCGGCCGGCATCTGGGCGCGCAGCATCGATGACTCGGGCATCAGGACGACCACGACGCGGCGCGCGACGTGCTGGGCTGCCGCGATCACCTCGGTCGCAGCGGCGACCTCGTCGTCGGCGTGCGCGAACCAGCTCGCGTCGAACCACCGCTTGCGGCGCCACAGTTCGAGCTGTTTGCTAACGACGTTCGGGTCGCGCACGTCGTGGGCCGGCGCATGCTCGGCCCACGGAGCCCGGACCGGCGGATGGATCGCGCCGAACGCGACGCCGAGCTGACCGAGTAGCAGCCACTGGCGGGCGTCGGCGAGCGCGCTGCGCGCGACGCGGTTGACGAGGCCGCGGTTGAACAAGAGCCAGCTCGTGCGCGGCGCGGTCGGCGAGATGAGGATCGCGTCGAGCACCGGATCGCCGACCACCCGGCCGGCCAGCCAGCCTGGATGGACCGCGAGGACGATCAGGTCGGCATCGAGGTCGCTCGCGAACAGCGGCGAGAACGTGTAGCGCAGCTCGTCGAAGCTCGAGCCGGTCGTCGCGAGGTTGAGCCAGCGCCGGTGCGCGGGGTCGGCGGCGCCGAGCACCGAGGGCACGAAGCCGTCGAAGGCGCTCGACGATCCGACGATCACCGCGATGCCGCGGTCGTGCTCGGCGATCACCGCGCTGACCCGACCGGCGACGAGCTCGCGGTTGCCCCGGTCGTGGAAGCTCGCGCGCAGCAGCGCGGCGGGTGCGATCCCGAACGAGAGGCGCAGCGCGACGTCGATCGCGACCAGCACGCCGAGCACGCCGCCGAGGACGCGGACCAGTGCGCGGTAGCGGGAGGCGTCGACGATCGCCATCAGAAGCCCTGGTACAGGAAGTAGCTGCCGCGACCCATCATGACGATCGCGAGCCCGATCCGGATCGCGATCCAGACGATGCGCAGGGTGGTGCGATGCATACAGAGCCTCCTAGAGGGGGTAGACGACGAGGGCGAGTGAGAACGCGATGAACTCGAAGGTGAGCAGCGTGGCGATCGCGCGGATCGCGGGACGTGCGAGGTACGCCTTGACGCCCTTGCGGCCGAGCCGGGCCAGCAGCAGGTGGCGGTAGATGTGGGTCGCGATCAGTCCGAGCGCGTGGAGCGCGCCCCAGGCAACGAAGCGCAGCGAGATCCCATGCCATAGACCGACCAGCACGAACGCGACTGCGATCGCCAGGCACGCGGTCGCGAGCGGGTACTTACCGTCGGTGCGCCGGCCGAGCGCGAGCTGGATCGGGATGAACACATTGCGGCGCACGAACTGCGACAGCGAGATGTGCCAGCGCTCCCAGAACTCGGTGATGTTGCGCGCGGCGAGCGGGTTCGCGAAGTTCTCCGGCGTCGCGCGCCCCAGCAGCCGGCCGACGCCAACCGCGATGTCGCTGTAGGCGCTGAAGTCGAGATAGACCCAGAGGTAGTACGCCTGGACCTCCACGAGCAGGTAGGGGCCGCGCGCCGCGAAGCCGGTAAGCAACACCTCGTGCACCGCCTGCGCGATCACGAACTTCTTGAACAGCCCGCCTGCGATCCGCTCCATCGCCTCGAGCGCGGCGGCGAACGTCAGTGGCGCGGGGACGGCCGGCTGGGCACGGAAGTCGTCGTACGCCTGGATCGGTCCGGCGGCGAGCATGTGGAACGGGATCAGATAGGCGATCAGCTCGGCGAGCGAGGGCGGCGGATGGCGCCGCTCGGCGACTGCGCGCACCAGGTCGGCCCCGCGGAGCGCGACGTACGAGAAGCCGATCGCCGTGAGCGCGCCGCGGATCGACGACGGGATCGCGATCGCGGGTAGCTTGTGCGCGACGAACAGCGCGGCCAGCGCACCGCCGAGCGCGGTCACCGCGAGCCAGCGCGTGCCCGGACGCCCGATCAGGGCCGCGAGCAGGTACGCCGCGGCGATCAAGCCGACGACGAAGAGCGCGCCGGCCGCGCCCGCGCACAGGCACGCGAAGCCGAGGTCGAACGCTGCGATCGCGATCGCGCGCGCCCGGCCGTCGACGAGCGCGACGAACACCACGAGCGCCGCGATCACCGCGAACCAGTACGCCGGCGTGCCGAGATCGAGCGCCAGATCGGGCAGCATCTACTCGACCGCGACGAACGTGCGTGGTAGGCGCGGCGCGGGGAGCTCGAGCGCGTGGCGTCCGGCCCCGAGCGGTACGAACCCGAGCTCGCCGTACAGCCCTGCCACCAGTGCGTTCTTCGCGGTCGGGACGTACTCGCCGATCAGTCGCCGGTAGCCGAGCCGCTCGGCGCGCGCGACCAGCTCGCGGAGCACGAGCTGCTCGAGCGTCCGGCCGATCACGCGACAGCTCATCAGCCAGGTGTCGATCGCGAGCGCTTCGCCATCGCGCAGGCCGAGGACCACGGCGACCAGGCCGTAGTCGCCGAACCGGTCGCGCAGCCGCACGGTCAGCGCGATACTGCCGGCGGCGCCGGCGATCGCCCGGACCTGCGCTTCGGCGTGCCGGCGAGTCGTCAGGTTGAACTGATTCGTCTTGCCGATCAGCTGCACGACCCGCTGGAGGTCGGTCTCGTCGAGCGCACGGAGCTGCGCGGTCATCTCGAGCGAGGTCAGGTAGTCGTCGAGGTTGACGGCCGCGGCCCGCAGCTCCACGCGGTGGCGCTCGACCGTGTAGTGGGCGGTGCGCGCGCGATCCTCGTCGGTGAGCCCGGTGGCCTCGAACCACAGGCCGTCCTCGAGGGCGCGCACATAGCCCGCGGGATCGTCGGGGACGTCGACGACCTCGACCTCGGGGAGCGCCTGGCGGATGTGCTCGCGCTCGGCGGCGTTGTCGTCGAAGAACACGAACGCATCGAGGCCGAGCGCGAGGGTGTCGGCGATCCGGCGCAGCGCGGTCGCCTTGGGATCCCAGCTCGCGTCGAACGCGGCGAAGTCGTCGAGCGCGAGCACCATGTCGGGGTGCGTGCCGAACGGCGCGCGCGCGTCGGCCGGGTTGTTCTTCGACGCGACCGCGAGCAGCACCCCGCGCTGCGCCAGCCCCCGGCAGTGGCGCTGGAACGCGCGAAACGCCTCGCCGTCGGCGGTGCCGCCGAGCGCGACGCCCAGCGGGCCGGTTTCCCCGACGACACCGCCCCACAGCGTGTTGTCGAGGTCGAGGACGAGGAC
>DATIPJ010000116.1:0-2892 GCA_035472155.1 Kofleriaceae bacterium | reverse complement strand
AACCAGCGCCGGATCGCCGAGCGCGCGCTGTACGCGGCCACCCGCAACACGCACTCGGCCGCGACCACGCTGCGCAAGGACTACGAAGCGTCGGCGAAGAAGGACCCGGCCGCCAAGCAGGAGTACCTCGCGATGTACGCCAAGGCGGTCGAGCTCTACCGCACGTTCATCGCGACCTACGCCGAGTCCGACTACGTCTACGAGTTCAGCTTCCTCGAGGGCGAGGCGCTGTACTGGAGCGAGCGCTACCCCGAGGCCATCGTCCAGTACAAGTGGGTCCGCGATCACCGCGATCTCGGCACCGCGTACTACATCGACGCCGCGCGCAGCGTGGTGCAATCGTACGAGGCCGAGGCCCAGCGCGAGGTCGACGCCGGAAAGCTCGCGGCGCTCAAGGTCCCGACCGTCGCCGAGCTGCGCACCCAGCCGCAGCCGTGGCGGCCGCAGGCGATCCCCGAGGTCTACCTGCAGCTGCAGACCGAGTACGACAACTACCAGAACATCGTCGCCGATCCCAAGGCCGCGCCGCAGCAGGGCATCAACGCCGCGCTGATCAGCCTGGCCTACTACCACGTCGACGACGCCATCGTCCGGTTCCAGAAGGTGATGGACAAGTTCTGCGGCTCGGCCGAGGCCGGCAAGTCCAAGGACGGCATCCTCGCGATCTACGAGGCGCAGGCCAACTTCGACGCGATCGAGGCCACCAACAAGCGCTTCATCGCGTCGCACTGCGGCGACGAGAAGTCGATCCAGCTCGCGATCTCGCAGAACCGCTCGCTCAACTTCTCGCGCGCCGACGAGCGCTACAAGAAGGGCGAGTACGCGGCCGCCGCCGAGTCGTTCTATCGGTTCTACAAGACCGCGGCCGACAACGACCCCGATCTGCCGGTGGCGCTGTTCAACGCGGGCGTGAGCTACAAGCTCGCCGACAAGCCCAAGACCGCGATCGCGCTGTTCAAGGAGTTCACCGAGAAGAAGAACAAGGCGTTCACCGACAGCCCGTTCTACTTGAAGGCGATGGGCCTGCAGGCCGCGAGCTACCAGGCCGCGTTCGACTACGACAACGCGGTCAAGACGTACCTGGCGCTCTACGACACCACGCGCAAGGCCAAGCGCCTGGGCATCAAGGCGCCCGAGCCGCTGCCCGGCGAGAAGCCGCAGACGCTCGACCAGATCGGCCTCGACGCGATGTACAACGCCGCGCTCGCCTCGGAGCTCAACCGCGACTTCAAGAGGTCGATCGACCTCTACACGCAGTACGGCAACATCGAGCCCGATCGCCGCAAGAAGGACCGCGCGCTGTGGTCGATCGCGGGCATCTACCGCCAGCAGGGCGACCTCAACGCGATGACCGAGAGCTACGACCGCTGGCGCGCGCGCTACGGCCGCGACGCGGGCAACGAGGACGACTACGTCGCGACGTACTACGAGACCGCGGCGGCCAACAAGAAGAAGGGCCGCGCGGCGGCGGCCAAGGCCGCGGGCCAGGCGACGATCGACGCCTGGAAAGCGCGCGGCTCGATCAAGAACAGCAAGGGCGCGAAGCTGGCCGGCGAGTGGCAGCTCCAGATCGCCGAGGACTGGTACGCCACCACCTGGGAGCCCTACCAGCTCAAGACGGCCGCGCGCACGCTGGCCGAAGCCAAGTCGCAAGCCGCGCAGCTCGATCGGCTCAAGACCCAGGCCGAGGACAAGTACCTCGCGCTCGATCCCTACGGCGTCGTGGAGTACTCGATGGCCGCCAAGGTCCGGTTCGGTGACATCCAGTACGGCGCGGCCCAGAAGATCGCCGATGCGCCCATCCCCGTGCCGGTGGCCAAGAGCAACAATGACGAGGTCGTCGGCGCTTACGAGACCCAGCGCGACGCCAACCTCAAGAAGAAGCTCGACGAGGCCAAGCTGCAGTGGACCGAGGTCTACGACCTCGCCAAGAAGGGCGGCATCTCGAACAAGTGGAGCCGCAAGGCGCTCGAGAATCTCGGCCGCGAGTTCCCGGGTGAATACACGCCGTTGCGCCAGGAGATCATCCAGGGGACGGACGCACCATGACGCCGATGACCGAAGATCCCACGACCGCGCCGTGCGTTCGTACCTCGGTGACTCGCCGCCTCGCGAACACGCTCGTCGCCGTCGGGCTCGGGCTGTTCGCTGCGTGCGGTGGCGGTGGCGGTGGCGCGAAGGCGACCACGACGCCCAGCCCGGCGAAGGCCTCCGGCGACCAGCAGTCGATGAACGACACCGGCGAGCCCGACAGCGGCGGCGCGAGCGCCGGCGGCGACAAGGGCGGCAACGCTGCCACCGGGCAGCGACCGGGCGCAGCGGGCGGACCGTCGGGTGCGCCGAGCGGGTCACCTGGCGGCGCCGGCGACAGCACCGCGAGCGCGATGCCGCCTCCGGCGGAGCCGGTGGCGCCGCCGGTCACGATGCCCAATTACGATCCGGATCCGGCGCAGGCCAAGACCCAGGTCGATCAGCACCTGCAGGTCGCGCGGGCGGCGCTGTCGTCGCCGACGCCCGATGCCGAGGGTGCGCTGCGCGAGGCGCGGCTGGCCCTCCAGATCGACGCCGCCAACATCGACGCGGCGGCGATGGTCGCGTTCGCCTACTACCACAAGCGGCTCTACGACACGGCAGAGCTCGTGCTCGACGATCTGTTCAAGCGCGAGGCGGCCAAGCAGAACGCCAACGTCTACTACGTCTACGGCCTGGTCTACGACCACACCAATCGCCCCGATCAGGCCGTGGTGTCGTTCAAGAAGGCCGTCGAGCTCAACCCGCAGCACGCCAGCGCCCTGGTCAACCTCGGCGTCCACCAGCTGCAGAACACCCGGTACCCCGAGGCGCTCGCGACCTTCGAGCGGCTGGTCAACCAGTTCGGCCGCAGCGACGTCG
>DATIPJ010000115.1:0-12098 GCA_035472155.1 Kofleriaceae bacterium | reverse complement strand
GGAGCCGGCAACGTCTGGGAGATCGTCCGCTCCACCACGGGCTTCGCCACCCGCGGTGGGAGCTTCTACAACGGGTCCGAGACCGCGCACCTGGCGAATCGCGAGATCTTCCCCGCTACCTTGCGCCACGCGCTCGTCGGTCTGCGGATGTGCGCGGATCCGCCCTGAGGACCTCGACGAGGATCCCTGCGGATCAGGCCGCGGTGCGGCGTGGCGTGGTGGGGCGCGCGGAGGGCTCGTGCATGCGCAGGACGTCGCGCAGCGCGGGCGACAGATCGAGGGCGGAGCTGTCGGGCCGGATCGCGATCACGCGCGCGATGGCGATGGCCAGGGTGGACACGCGCTCCTCGGCGGAGGCGCGCTTGTCGACGATGATGCGGTACTCTCCCTTGACGCGACACAGGCCGCCGTGGACGACGGCGGTCTGCAGGGGCTCGTAGCTCACCTTGATCTCGAGCTGCTCCGCGGCAGCCTCGAGGAGCTCGAGCAGAACTTCTGGCTTCATGGCCAACCCACACTACCAAGCTGGATCCGCGGCGCAACCTTTCTGTCCGCGAACCGGACGAAAGTTTCCGAGGGAGATCCCTAAGTGATCGGAAGAACGACGCGAAAGGCGGCACCGCCGAGATCGGATCGTGCGACGAAGATCTCGCCGCGGTGATGGTCAACAATGTTGCGCACGATCGGCAGGCCGAGGCCCGTACCCTTGCCGTCGGGCTTGGTCGTGAAGAATGGCTCGAAGATCTTCTCACGGTCGTCGTCGGAGATCCCGGGGCCGGAGTCGGCGACCTCGAGGAGGACGGTCGTCGGCCCGTCGGACTGGGCGCGCACGACGACGCGGCCGCCGTTCTCGACGGCATGGACCGCGTTGGTGATGAGGTTGATCAAGACCTGCTCGAGCTGGCCGCCGACCGCCCGGACGACCGGCAGCTCGGGATCGACCTCGATGCCGAGGGTGACGCCGCCGCGCTCGACGAGGTGCTCGCAGATCGAGACCGACTGGCGGACGACCGCGGCGAGGTCGATCGGCTCGAGATCTCGCCCCGAGGGGCGCGCGTACTGGACGAGGTCGCGCGAGAAGCGCAGGATGCGCTGCGCGCTGGCGCCGATCCGCCGCAGCTTCTCGATATCGGGGGGCTCGGCGCCCGAGGCCTCGAGCTTGCGGACGAGGTACTCGGCGTAGACCGTGATCGACGTCAATGGGTTGTTGAGCTCGTGGACGACGCCAGCGGCGAGCTCGCCCAGGGTCGCCAGGCGCTCGGCGCGCACGATCTGCTCCTGGAGCGCCTCGACCTGGGTCATGTCCTGGCCGATCGCGACGACGGCCTCGATCGGCCCGCCGATGGCGCCTGGGCGGCCCACCGGGGCAATGCTCCACACGGTGCGCAGCGTGCCGTGCTTGCGGGTCGGCAGCGCCACGGTGACGGCGGCGTGGTGCTGCCCGGCGAGCGCGGCGGCGAACGCGCCGGTCAGGTACTGGCGCTGCTCGGGGGTGATGAAGTCGCGCACGTCGCGGCCGAGGACCTCGGCGCGCGAGAACCCGACGAGCTCGAGCAGCGCGCGGTTGCAGACGGTGATCCGCCAGCCGCGGTCGATGCCCATGATGAGCGCGCTGGCGTTCTCGAGCAGGCGCGCCTGGTAGTCGCGCAGGCCGAGCGCGTCGTCGGCCAGGCGCAGGGTGCGCAGCGCGATCGCGAGGTGCGAGGCGAACGCCTGCACGCTGGGCTCGTCGGCGGAGCGCACGTCGCCGCCCGGGGCGTAGCCGATGTCGAGCACGCCGTAGAGCTCGCCGCCGGCCGCGAGCGGCAGCGCGAAGCCGGTGGCGATCCCGGTGAACGGCGAATCCCAGCGGTCGCGGATGATGAGCCGCGCGCTGGCGGCGACCGCGGACTTGAGCGCAGCGGCGAGCAGCGAGCCCTCGGTGATCGTGATGCCGTCGGTGAGCGCGCCCTGGCGCATCGGCGCGTCCCGCACGTAGCCGCGCGCAGGCTCGCCGGTGCGCACGTCGAGCACACGCACGCACAGCGCGCGGCCGGGGAGCAGCTTGCCGAGCAGCTCGAGCGCGCGGCCGACCAGCGCGGCCTCCGACGTCGCGGTCCCCAGCTCGGTCGCGAGCGCTCGCAGCGCAGTCAGCTCGGCATCGGGCGTCGGCGGGGCGAACCTCACCGCTCGCTTCCCCGGTCGATGCCCTCGCTCTCGCCGAGGTCGCGCAGGTCCGCGGCGCTCGGGCTGAGCGGCTGCGTGCTGGTGCGCGGCACGGCGACCGCCCGGAACTCGCCGGTCTGGGTCTCGTCGCCGCCGATCGGGATCTCGGGGTCGCTCTCGGGGGCGGCGCGGTCGAGGTCGAGCATTCGCGCGCTGCCGACGTAGTCCGTCGTCTCGTACTTGGTGATCTTGCCGATCTTCTTCACGATGCCGGCCATGCGGTCGGCCTCGGACAGGATGATCGACACCGAGCGCAGGTACGCCGCGTCCTTGGCGCTCTGGCGCTCGATCAGGCTCGCGTAGCCCACGATCGACTGCAGCGGCTGGTTGAGCTCGTGCGCCGCGGCGCCGGCGAGCTCGGCGACCAGCGCCTGCTTCTCCGACAGCTGGAGCTTCTGCTGCGCGTCGAGCAGGCGCTGCTCCATGCGGATGCGCTCGCGCAGGTCGGTCAGGATGCCGACCGTGGCGACCTCGCGATCGCGCTCGTACAAGGTCGACGCCGTGATGCTGACCGGCACCATCTCGCCGCTCGCGATCCGGACCTCGCGCCGGGTCTGCTCGAGCCGGCCGACCCCGCCGTACGAGGTCGAGCGCAGCATGCGCATGACCTGCTTGGCCCCGCCATCCTCGTACAGCTCCCACACCGGGATCTTGCCGATCACGTCGCGCGCACGATAGCCGAACAGCCGCTCGGCTCCCTGGTTGAACAGGATGATCTTGCCGCGCACGTCGGCCGCGATGATCGCGTCGACCGTCGAGTCGATCAGGCGCTCGAGGAACTCCTTGGTCGTTCGCAGCTCGTTCTCGAGCCCGCGCTCCGCCGTCACGTCGCGAAACGCCAGGATCACCGCGCCGGTCCCGGCGAGCACCGTCGAGGTCGATACCGAGACCCAGACCTGACCGCCCGACGTCGTCGACAGCTGCAGATCGAACGCGTCGACGTTCACCCCGGCCAGCACGCGCGACACGGTATCCGAGATCTGCGTCCGGTGATCGGCGCCGACCAGGTCGATCAGCTCGCCGCCGAGCAAGCCGTCGCGCGCGAACCCGGTGATCCGCTCGGCGGCGCGGTTGACGAACAGGATGCGGCCGGCATCGTCGAGGACGACCACGCCATCGGCGCCCGCCTCGAAATGCTCCTTGAGCGAATCGATGTTGCGCAGCCGGCGCTCGGCCTCGTAGCGCGCGCGCGACAGCCGGTGCGTCTGATCGCGCAGGCTCTCGAGCACCGCGCCGTGCCGCAGGTGCGCGGCGGTGATGCTCGCGATCAGCTTGCCGAGCTCGATGCCGCGCGAGCCCACGTGCTGCACGCCGGGCTGGCGCTTGCGGAGCAGCATCGCGCCGAGCGCGCGGCCGCGCCACTGGACCGGGAACACCGCGATGCCGCGGATCCGCCGCGTCGATAGCAGATCCGCCAGGTGCGCGGTCAGCGGGTGGGTCAGAACGTCGTCGATCATGATCGGCGACAGCGTGCGGATCGCCTCCGCGATCTCGGGGTACTCCGCGATCGCGAGCGTGAACCTGGACAGCGGCTCGGCGTCGTTGGCCGCGATCACGAACGCGTGGTCGCTGCCGTCGATGTGCGCCACCAGCGACGCGCGGTCGAAGCCGAGCACGTTGGCGGTGATCGTCAGCACCTGGATCAGCGCGCCGGCGTCGTCACCGTCGACGGTGAGCACCTCGTTGATGCGCGCCAGCGTCTGCGCGGTGGCCGCGTCGCGGCGGCCGAGCCGGCCGAGGTTGCGGCAGCGCACCGCGAGCACGGTCGGCGAGATCGGCAGCTGCGCGACGTCGGTGGCGCCGGCCGCCAGCATCTCGCCCGCCGCGGTCGCCGGGATCGCGGGTACCACGGCGAGGATCGGCACGTCGGCAAGCGCAGGGATATCCCGCGCCTCGGTGATGATGTGCGCCGCCTCCGGCCCGCCGACAACGAGCAGCGACGGCAGCCCGGGCGCGAGCGACAGCTGCGATTCGCTGCGCGCCTGGATGCCGGAGGCCGCGAGCTGCGCCACGAGCTGAGCGCGTTCGGGCTCGCTGCCCCCGAGCACGACGATCGATGCGGGCTCCACGGAGAGCCCAACGTACCACCGATCGCGACGCGAAACGGCGGCGCATCGCCGTGCATGCGTTCAGCGCGTGGCTTCGTACGCGGCCACCGCCGCCGCGAATACGAGCTTCACTGGTACTCCATGGTGCCGTGCTGCCGCGACACATGCGTCGAGCTCGGGTGCGACGTTGACCACCGCGTCCCCGTCGCAGGCGACCTTCACCGCGATCGGACCATACGCCGTCGCGACCTCGCGTATCGTCCGTGCAAGGATCGTACGCTCGCGCCGGGCGTAGCGAACGCCGATCGTCGTCGTCTCGCGCAGCATCGCCGCAGCGACGGCCGCGCGGGTCTCGTCGGTGGCCAGCGCCGATAGCATCAGCGCCGGTCGGCCCTTCTTCATCGTGATCGGCGTCCACCACGCATCGAGCGCGCCCGCGGCGAACACCGCCTCGCTCGCCGGCCCGCACAGCTCGGGGCTCATGTCGTCGATGTTCGCATCGAGCTGCCACACCGCATCGGCCTGCCCGCGCAGCGCGGCCCCGACGTCGATCGCCACGACGCGCAGCACGTTCGCGCGATCGGCGAGCTCGGCGTCACCCGCGCCCCACCCGACCGCCAGTGGCTGCCCGGTCGGCGCCGCGCTCCATCGCGTCACCGTCGCGGCCAGCACCGCCGCGCCGGTCGGCGTGCACAGCTCGCGCGCGATGCCGCCGTCGGCCACGATGCCCCCCGCCTCGCGCAGGACCTCGAGCGCGGCGGGCGCGGGCACCGGCAACACGCCGTGCGCACAGCGCAACGTGCCGTGTCCCATCGCGACGCTCGTACACGTCACCTCGCGTGGCGCGAGCCAGTCCAGCGCCGCCGCGGTCCCGACGACATCGACCACCGAATCGACCGCGCCGACTTCATGGAAGACGACGTCATCCGCGCTCATGCCGTGCATCTTGGCCTCGGCGCGCGCCAGACGATCGAAGATGTCGAGCGCACGCCGCCGCGTTCCGTCGGTGAGCTTCGCTGCGAGGACCCGCTGCCGGATCGCTGCATAGTGCACGTGCGGATGGTCGCCGTGCGCGTCATCGCCGTGCGCGTGGTCATGGTGCGCGTGGTCATGGTGCGCGTGGTCCTGGTGCGCGTGATCGCTGTGCGCGTGGGGCTGATGGTGACTGTGCGCTTCGCCGTCGAGATGACCTGCGGTGTCGACCTTGATGTCGAGCGCGGCGACGCCGTGCTTGATGACCTTGGAGAGGCGTAGACGATCGCGCCCGGCGCCGATCGCGTCGAGCGCGTCGCCGATGACGGCGACCGGCACGCCGAGATCGATCAGGGCGCCGAGCAACATATCGCCGGCGGCGCCGCTCGCACAGTCGATGTGGAGATGACGCCCGGTGATCGAGGTCATCGCGTGGTCCCCTGCTCGGCCCCGTGCACGGCCATCCGGGCCATGCGGACCGCGGCCACCGCAGCGCCGACGCCGTTGTCGATGTTGACGACCGTGATGCCGACGGCGCACGAGGCGAGCATCGCGGCGAGAGCGACGAGGCCGTCGACGGAGACGCCGTAGCCGACGCTGGTCGGGAGGCCGATCAGCGGGCAGTTGATCAGCCCGCCGAGCACCGAGGGCAGCGCGGCCTCCATGCCGGCCACGGCGATCACGACCGAGGCGCTGCGGATCGCGTCGAGCCGCGCGAGCAGCCGGTGCACGCCCGCGACGCCGACGTCGCTGACCCGCACCACCGGCGCGCCAAGGAACTCGGCGACCAGCGCGGCTTCCTCGGCCACCGGCAGATCGCTCGTTCCGGCGCACACCACGGCGATCGGCGCAGCGGCCGGGCGCACGGGCGGTGCGCCGAGCATCGCGATGCGCGCGAGGTCGTGGATCGCGACCTCCGGCATGAGCCGGCGCAGCGCTTCGGCCCGCGCCGGGTCGATCCGCGTGGCGAGCGCGCCGCCGGCGCGGCGAGCCAGCTCGCGCATCGCGGCGGTGATTTGCTCGGGCGTCTTGCCGGCGCCAAAGACGATCTCGGGCACGCCCGTGCGCAGCTCGCGGTGGTGATCGATCAGCGTCGTTCCGACGGCGTGGGCGACCTCGGCGTAGGGCAGGTCGCTCAGCCGACGCGCGGCGTCGTCGGGCGACATCGCGCCCGCGCGCACCTGATCGAGCACCTCGAGCAACTGCTGCCGATCCACGGAGGGTTCGTACCATGGTAAGCGAGCGTGTGGCGTTTACCCCTGGAATCACCTCGACCGCGGCCGAGGGCCGGCTGTACGTGCTCTCCGGCCAGTCGCTGTGCGTGACCTATGACGCCAGCGGCGGCGAGCCGTGCATTCCCGTCGGGCCGGCCCCGGCGGCCGCGATCTTCCTCGGCGAGCTGGCCGGCGCGCCGTGCTTCGCGCACCTGCTGCGCGACGGCGAGGCCGCACCCGAGGGCACCGATCCGATCGCGCTGCGCCAGCTGTTCGGCGCCCTCCCCGACGACGATTTCGGCATCGCCGGGCGCGCGCTCGGGGTCACCGCCTGGGACCTCGACCACCGCTACTGCGGCCGCTGCGGCTCGCCCACCGAGCGCTCGACCAAGGAGCGCCTGCGGACCTGCACGCGATGCGGATTCGGCGCCTACCCGCGCCTGTCGCCCGCCGTGATCGCGCTGATCGAGCGCGATGGCCGCGCGCTGCTCGCCCGCAACGCGCGGTTCACGCGCCCGTTCTACAGCACGCTCGCCGGCTTCGTGGAGCTGGGCGAGTCACTCGAGGGGGCCGTCGCGCGCGAGATCCACGAGGAGGCCGGTATCCGCATCACCGACATCCGCTACTTCGGAAGCCAGCCGTGGCCGTTCACCAACTCGCTGATGATCGGCTTCACCGCGCGCTGGGCGAGCGGCGAGATCGTCCCCGATCCGACCGAGATCGCCGACGCCGACTGGTTCCTCCCCGACGAGCTGCCGCCCGTTCCGCCGCGGCTGAGCATCGCGCGCGAGCTGATCGACGACTTCGTCCGCCGCCACGGCGGCACGCCCGAGTAGCTACTTGAGGTGGGTCTCGAGGAAGCGCGCCGCGCGGGCGTAGAACTCGATCTGGTTCTCACGGCGAGCGAGGGAGTGGCCCTCGTTGGCCGCGACCATGTACTCGACGGGGACGCGGTGGGCGCGCACGGCCTTGACGATCAGGTCGGACTCGGTGCGCGGGACGCGCGGGTCGTTGGCGCCGGCGTAGACGAACAGCGGATCGACGATCTTGTCGGCGGCCAGGGCGGGCGAGATCGAGTCGAGGAACGGCTGGTCGTTGTCGGGGTCGCCGAACTCGAGCTTGAAGATCTCGCGGATGAAGCCGCTGGTGGTCGCCATGAAGGTCTTCAGGTTGGCGATGCCGACCAGGTCGACGCCCGCGCGCCAGATGTCGGGCATGCGGGTCAGCGCGATCAGGACCGTGTATCCGCCGTAGCTGCCGCCGTACACGACGACCCGGTCCTTGTCGGCCCAGGGCTGCGAGGCCGCCCAGCGCCCGGTGGCCTCGATGTCCTTGAACGCATCGAGTCGCCTGGGGCCATTGTCGCCCTCCTCGTAGGCGCGGCCGAAGCCGCTCGAGCCGCGCACGTTGGGCTCGACCCACGCGTAGCCGAGGCTGAGGAAGAAGCGCACGGCGGTCGCCCAGCGAATCGCCGAGTTGTTCGCCGGCCCGCCGTGGTACGCGACGATCACCGGCAGCTTCTTGGCCTTGGCGCCCGCCGGCAGGAACACGTTGACCGGGATCTTGAGGTGGTCGAAGGCCTCGACCTCGACGATCGAGGCCTCGATCGCCGGCAGGCCCTCGAGCTGCGGACGGCTGTCCTTGCGCAGCGGGCTGACCTTGCCGGTCGCGACCTCGACCGCGAACACGTCGCTCGGGGCGTTCGGCGTCGACCAGGTGAGCGTGTAGCGCTTGCCATCCTGGGAGAACCAGCCGGGGTTGCCCGTGCCGAGCGGCAGCGAGACGGCGGCCCTGGGCTTGAGCATGGCGGCGTCGAGCAGGCGGAGCTCGCGGTGGTTACCGGCGTCGACGAGCATCGCCAGCGTATTGCCACGCCTGGCGACCACGAGCCCGGTGAGCTCTGCGGTCGCCGGCCTGGTCTCGACGTAGCGCGCCAGCTCCTTGCCGGTCGCGACGTCGAGCGCGAGCAGCAGCGCCTGATCGCCGCCGCCGTCGGTGGCGATCAGCGCGCGCTTGCCGTCGGCCGAGAACGCCATGTCGGAGATCGTGAGCTTTGTATCGGCGCCTTCCTTGGGATAGAGCTGGCGCGCCTTGCCGGTCGCAAGATCGATCACGAGGGCATAGGTCTCGCTCTGCGAGAGCCGTTTGTTGTAGAGGCCCCACTTGCCGTCGCGGGTGACGTCGGCGAGGAAACCGGGCTTGTCGTCGCGGAAGATCAACTTCTCCTCGCTCGGCGCCCGGGCCGACGTGGTGTATACGCCGGTCGCGACGTCGGCCCTCGCCCGCGCGCTGTAGAACAGCGTATCCGGCTTGCTGTCCACGATGATCTGCGGGTTGCGGCTCCACTTCGCGCCCGGCGTGAGCTCGACGAGCCCGCTGCCGTCGAGGTTGATCCGATAGAACGACCAGTTCTCGTCGGCGCCGTGGTCGGAGCGGAACACGAGCGACTTGCCGTCGGGAAGGAGCGTCGCGCCGGTCTGGCGCTCGCTCGAGGTGATCAGGCGGGTCGCCGGCGCGTCGGGCTTGCCGGCGTCGGCGATGTAGAGCTGCGGCAGCCCGTCGCGCGTCGATGCGAACACGAGGCGCTTGCCGTCGCGCGTGAGCGCGGGCTCGAAGTTGGTGTACGCGTCGATGATCGGCGTGACGATCTTCGCGAGCTCGGCATCGCGCGCCGCATGAACAGCCGACGGCGCGTCGGGTGTGGCATCGACCACCGGCGCGGGCGCGGCCGGCGGCGGCTTCGAGGCCTCCTCGACGGGCTTCGCCGGAGGCGTCTCGGGAGACGTCGGCGATGGTCTGGGCCCTCCACACGCGGCCACAGCGACGAACAGGGCGAACCGGGCGTTCCGCATGGGCGGCACGATAGCCGATCGTCCGGCGGCCGGCGCAGCGCTGCCGCGAATGGCTACTTCTTGCGCTTCACGATGCGCACGGTGTCGACCGCGCGGTCGGTGGCGCTCACCACCTCGATGATGACGTGGGGCAAGGTGAGCGCCTCGCCGCGGGCCGGGATGTGGCGAAGCTTCTCGATCAGCAGGCCCGCCACGGTCTCGTAGTCCTCGCTCTCGGGCAGGCCTGCGTCGAGCTCGGCGTTGATCCGCGCGACCGACGTGCGCGCCTCGACGCGCCACACGCCCGGGCGCTCGGGGCGGATCGCCGGGGCTTCGGTGTCGTACTCGTCCTCGATGTCGCCCACGATGGTCTCGAGCAGGTCCTCGATCGTGCATATGCCGACCGCGCCCCCGTACTCATCGACGACGATCGCGAGGTGCTGCTGACCGGTCTGGAGCTGGACCAGGAGGTCGGAGGCCTTCATGGTCTGCGGGACGTAGATCGGCGGATGCGCGAGGGTAGCGACGGTCCTTTGCTCGGGCTTGGCGTCGGGCTTGACCTCCGGCCTGCTGCGCGAGGCCGCCTGCAGGATGTCGAAGACGTGGACGATGCCGACGATGTCGTCGACGCGCGAGCGGTAGATCGGCATGCGCGAGTGCTGCTTGTCGGCGATCTCGAGCGCGGCCTCGCCGACGTCGGCGTCCTCGGGGAGCGCGGTGACCTCCGAGAGCGGCACCATGATCTCGCCGACCTTGTACTCGGACAGCTCGAACACGTTGGCGATCATCTCGCGCTCGTCGGCGGTGATCTCGGGGCGATCGGTCTCGGGCTCGCTCTCGATCAGCATCGCGAGCTCGTCGCGCGTGACAAAGGCATTCTTGCGGTCGCTGCCGACCAGGCGGGTCAGCAGGCTCGCGTAGCCGCCGACCACGACGACGATCGGGCGCAGCGCGTACGAGATCCAGCGCAGGGGTGGCGTCAGGGCGCCGACCATCGCATCGGCGTGGGCCTGGGCGACGGCCTTGGGCGCGAGATGGCCAAACACCAGCAGCGGCGGCACCACGATGAGCGGCGCCCACAGCGCGCTCGCACCGTGGCCCGACAGCTCGATCCCGACGGTGAGCACGGCGACCAGCGATGCCAGGCTGGCGCCGACCAGCGTGGTCGCCAGCGTCACCTGCGGCGCCGACAGCATGTGCTCGATGCGGCGCGCGCGCAGGTCGCCGCCCTCAGCGCGCGTGCGCAGCCGGCCGCGGTCGCACGCCGCCAGCGCGGCCTCGGCAGCAACGAAGAACGCCGAGCCGACCGCGCACGCCGCGAGCAGGAAGCCCAGGGTCGACGCCCCGATCACGATGGGCCTCCCTCGCGGCGCCCGCGCGTGAGCTCGGCGATGTCGGTCGCCGGCGGCGTGACCTCGTCGACGACGTGGATCGGCCGCCGCGGCGGATCCAGGACATCGAGCGCCGCCCCGCCCAGATCGGGCGCCGCCACGGGTCCGGACCGCTCGTGCCGCTCGAGGCCGTCCTCGCGCAGACGCGGTGCAGCGTCGGCGCCCGGCCGGGCCGCGACCAGCGGGCCCGTACCCTCGCTGTCGGTGCGAACCTCGACAGGCGTGCGGCCGCGACCGCGCCCCGGGGGCACGGTGCTCTGCAGCTCGGCGCGCTCGTCGCGGATCACGCCGAAGATCTGCGCCAGCAGATCGTCCATCGTGACCAGGCCGAGCACCTTGCCGTACTCGCTCACGACGATCGCCATGTGGACCTTCTTCTGCTTGAAGGTCAGGAACAGCCGATTGATCGGCGTGGTGCGCGGCACGAACAGCGGCTCGTGCAACAGCTCGCCAAGCGGCCGCCCGAGCGGCGTGCCCGCGGCCGTGCGCACCAGGTCCTTGGCGTTGAGGATGCCGCGCACGTTGTCGAGCGACTTCTGGTAGATCGGCACGCGCGAGAACCCGCGCGCGGCGATCTCGCGGACCAGGCGCTGCGCCGGCAGATCGTACGACAGCGCGAAGATCCGCTCGCGCGGCGTCATGACCTGGCCGACGTTCTTGTCGTTGAACTCGAACACGCGGTGGATCAGGCGGCGCTCGCGCGCGTCGACCTGGCCCTGCGCCGAGCCGGCGTCGACCAGCGTGCGAAATTCCTCCTCGGACAGGTCGCGCGCCGGGCGCGGCCGGGCGACCACGCCGAACGGGCCCAGCACGGCGGTGGTGAGCGCCTGCACCACGAAGCGGGGCAGCGCAATGAGCAGCGAGAACACCGAGAGCGGCAGCACGCACAACCGCGACCACAGAAGCGGCGCCTTGCGCGCCAAGGTGGTCGCCGTGATCTCGGTGACCAGGACAATGAGCGGCAGCGCGACCGCGATCGCGATCCAGAACGCGGACCATGGCGAATACCACCGCTCGAGCACGACGAACGCCAGGATCGCGAGCAGGCTGTTGAACGCCTCGTTGCCGACCAGCACGGTGGCGATCAGCCGGCGCGGTCGCTCGAGCATCGCCAGGATGCGGCGGTCGGTGAGCCGGCGCCCGCTCCCCAGCTGCTCGCGCTCGACCCGGCGGATCGAGAACAGCGCGACCTCGGCGCCCGAGCAGAACGCCGAGCACACGACGCAGATCACCGCGAGCGGGATCGCGAGCGACAGGTCGTTGATCATGCGAGCTCTCCGACCCCGCCGGCGCGGGCAGGCTCGTCGTCGGCCGGCGGCGCCGCCGGGAACGTCGCGGTGAACGTCGAGCCCTGGCCGGGCGAGGTGTCGACCCAGATCCGGCCGCCGTGCGCCTCGACATACGCCTTGGCGAGCGTGAGCCCCAGGCCCGTGCCGC
>DATIPJ010000114.1:0-7534 GCA_035472155.1 Kofleriaceae bacterium | reverse complement strand
CCCGACCGGCGACCCCGGCCGCTGGGTCCGGACCACCGACGAGGCCGGCAACCACGTGGTGCTCGGCAGTGACGCTCGGGTGGTCGGTGATACGCAGCTGGTCTCGCCGGTGCTGCAGGTCAGCCCGAGCGAGCCGCTGGTGATCACGTGCACGCACGCCTACACCCATCAGGGGATCGGTCCACCTGCGGGGATCGCGCTCGACGGTGGCGTGATCGAGCTGTCGACCGACGGTGGTGCATCGTGGCGCGACGTCACCGAGCTCGGAGCCGACCCCGGGTACAACAGCACGGTGATATCGAACCGCGGCAACCCGCTCGCCGGGCGCCGTGCGTTCACCGCAACCAGCCCGTCCTTCCCCCGGCGTGACCCGCTGCGCCTCTCGTTCGGCACCCGACTCGCCGGTCAAGCGGTCCAGCTGCGGTTCCGCATCGGCACCGACGTCTCCAACGCCGGGTCCGGCTGGCAGATCGACGACATCGCCGTCACCGGCATCACCAACACGCCGTTTCCTGGCCTCGTCGTCGAGCCGACACGCTGCACGGCGCCGGCTCGCTAGATCGGCGGTCCGTTCCGTATCGCGCACGCCGGGCGTATGGTCGGGCATGGTGCACGTCGTCTTCATCGCGCCTCGCTTCCTCGAGAACACCAACCGCTACGTGCGCGCGTTCGCGGAGCTCGCCCGCGATGGCGAGATCGCGCTGAGCCTGGTGTCCGCGGATCCAGAGGACGCGATCCCGGCGCCGCTGCGGCCGCACGTTGCCGGGCACTACCGGATCGCCGACGTGATGGACCCGGCGCAGCTGACCGAGGCGGTGCGAGCGCTCGGCGGCGGCGTGGCACGCGTCGACCGGCTGATGGGGGTGCTGGAGCAGCTGCAGCTGCCGATGGCCGAGGTTCGCGACGCGCTGGGTATCCCCGGGATCGGGGCCGACACGGCGCGCAACTTCCGCGACAAGGACCGGATGAAGGCGGTGCTGCGGGCGGCGGGCGTGCCGGTGGCGCGCAGCGTGCTCGTGCATTCGGCCCGCGAGCTCGAGCAGTTCGTGGCCGACGTCGGGCTGCCGGTGATCGTGAAACCGCAGGCGGGGCTCGGCACGCGCGACACGTTCCGGATCGAGCGGCCGGAGGCGCTCGCGGCGGTCCGACCGAGCGCGACCGAGCCACTGCAGGTCGAGGAATTCGTCCGCGCGCTCGAGCACACCTGCGAGACGGTGACGGTGCGCGGCGCGCCTGTGTGGCGATCGGGCACGCGCTACTTTCCGACCCCGCTCGAGGTGCTCGAGACCGCGTGGGTGCAGTACTGCGTGCTGCTGCCGCGCGAGGACGATGACCCGACCTGGCGCGCGTTCGATCCGATCAACGCCGCCGCGCTCGCCGCGCTGTTCGGGCCGGCAGGCGCGGGCGCGGCGGGCACGGCGCTCACGCACATGGAGTGGTTCCTGCGCGACGACGGGACGCGGCTGGTCAACGAGGTGGGCGTGCGGCCGCCGGGCGTGCACATCATGCCGCTGATGGGGCTGGCGCACGACACCGACATGTTCGCGGACTGGGCGCGCCTGGGCGCGCTGGACACCTTCACGCCGCGGCCGCGCCGGTTCGCGGCGGGCTCGGCGTTCTTTCGCGGCCAGGGCGCAGGCACCCGCGTCGCCGAGGTGACCGGCGTCGACGCAGCGATCGCCGCCGCCGGCGACGCGCTGGTCGAGTTGCGCGCGCCGAAGCTCGGCATGGCGCGGGCGAGCGGCTACGAGGGCGAGGGCTGGGCGATCATTCGCTCGTCGACCACCGAGGGCGCCAAGCAGGCGTTGCTCGGGCTGATCCAGAACGTGCAGGTGAGGTATGCGTAGACAATGCCTGACCCCGATCCGTCCGAGTTCGATGCAATTGCCGCCGCCAAGGAGCTCGACGACCTGCTCGCCGAGCCCGGCGGCGCTGCTGCGCCCGGAGATCAGAGCGCGTACATCGCAAGCCTGGAGTCCGATATCGAAGAGCTGAATGCCCTGGTCGCGAAGAAGGAGGCTCAGGTCCTGGCTGCCAATGCGCGCGCGGACCAGGCGCACGCCGAGATCGCGGCAGCGGGCAAGCGTCTCGCGAATGCGTCCACCAAGGAGCTCGAGCAACGCACGCGCACGCTCGTCGCGAGCCTCTTGCCCGTGCTCGATGATCTCGACCGAGCGATCGCAGCGGCGATACAGCACGTCGAGTCGCAAGACGTGGTTGCGGGGCTCGAGCTCGTGAAGCGCAGCATGCTCGCGCGGCTCGCGCAGTTCGGTGTGAGCCACGCGCCCGCGCTCGGTGAACCGTTCGATCCCCGGCGCCACGAAGCGATCGCGCTGGTGCCGGTCTCCGATCCCGCGCAGGACGGCCGGGTGATCGATGTGATGCGCGAGGGCTACGCGATCGGCGGAGATACGCTGCGCGCGGCCAGCGTCGCGGTCGGAAAGTCGGCGGGTTGATGACCAGCGCACCCAGCACGCAAAAGGCCAGTCGCGGCCCTGGTGACTGCACCCACACCGCCGGGTACCCTGTGCCGCACAATGGCAATCGTGGACGGGCTGCGACAAGAAGATCTGTGGGACGTCGAGGCTGCAGCGCGCTACGACACGCCGGGGGTCGGGATGTTCGCACCCGACGTGCTCGGCCCGACGGTGGACCGGCTCGTCGAGCTCGCCGGCGGTGGGCGCGCGCTCGAGCTCGCCATCGGGACCGGTCGAGTCGGCATTCCGCTGCGCGAGCGGGGTGTGCAGGTCACCGGCATCGAGCTGTCGATCCCGATGATCGATCGACTGCGCGCCAAGGTCGACGATGCCACGCTCCCGGTGATCGCGGGCGACATGACGACCGTGGTCGCGCCGGGCGAATACGCGCTCGTCTATCTCGTCTTCAACACGATCTCGAACCTACAGACGCAGGCCGAGCAGGTCCGATGCTTCCGCAACGCCGCGCGCCACCTGGTACGCGGCGGGAGGTTCGTGATCGAGCTGTGGGTGCCCGAGCTGCGCAAGCTCCCGCCGGGGCAGCAGGCCACGGTCTTTCGCAACGAGCGGGGCTATATCGGCGTGGACACATACGACGTCCTGCGCCAGCACGTCGTCTCTCATCACTTCAGGTTCGATGACAGCGGCCGCGCCCAGCTGCGCCGCAGCCCGCATCGCTACATCTGGCCGGCCGAGCTCGACCTGATGGGCCAGCTCGCAGGATTCGAGCTGGAGAGCCGGCACGCCGACTGGGCCGGGTCCGAATTCACCGCCGAGTCGCAATCACACGTGTCGATCTATCGAATGCTCTGAGCTGCTCTGATCGGGGGCCCGTCGCGGGTCGCGCAGTACCACGGTGCTGGATCGATCACAGCGCGCGCTGCGGGCCGCGAAGATCGACATCGCATGGTGAATTCCGGATGCGGGCCACGCGTTCAGGGCTGGAGGCCCATCGGTCGCCGACACGGATGGGTCGCGCGGTCATGTGCGAATCAGACGCCGAATTGCGTATTGCGAAGAAAGGATGTGGCGAATGAGATTGCGATTCTCGAAATGGAGACTTGCCATACTGGGGGCGGCCGTGGGGCTCCTGCTCGGCAGCCGGGGCAACACGGCTGCGGCAGCGGCATGTCCGATCGTGGCCGACCCCGATGCCGCTGCTGCGCAGCCCGGTGACACGAACGCGTGCGGCGAGCCCAGACCCAGCCCCGCACCGACCGGAATGACCCTCGACGATGGCAACTGGTACGTGCCGGTCACCGGAACGGTGCCGCAGAACCAGAGCGAGATGGACAATAATACCGACACCAACTGTGAAGGTGATTATTGCTACTCCGGGCTGGATATCGACCCCGACGCGTCGGCTCTGCAGGAGCGGACCGAGCCCGATGCGTCGCAGTCGACCGCGGGTCCCGGCGCCACGGTGACGCCTGATGCGGGCGCGCCCGCCAATCAGCCGATCCACAAGACGTTCCACAAGGACGAGGGGTTCGGCAACAGCAACTTCGGCGCCAGCTATGCCATCGACGCGGCGCTGGATGCGATCCCGGCCACCGCCAGCGTGCCGGCGAAGCTCGACGCGTCCGGTCAGTTCAGTGTCAGCGGGCGCGCGTTCGGTTCCGGCGGCGAGCTCGTGCGCGCCCTGCTCACGCTTCATTCCGATCAGTACGCGACCGTCAACTCGAAGCTGTCCGTGTTCCTCGCCGGCTTCCAGGTCTGGAGCAAGGACCTGCTACCGGCGACGATCGACGAGAGCCCGCTGTTCGACCGCGCGCTGTGGAGCGACGGGACGTCCTTTCCTGCGTTCGGCTACTACATCGACGTGGACGGCACGATCCAGGGCACCGCCGGGACCAGGCTGCAGGGCGCGCTCAGTGTCGCCGGCCCGCGCTTGATCCTCACGCCGAGCGCCGAGCTGCATGTCACCGCTTCGGTGTCGATCGGCTTCATCTTCAACCTCGTGCGGATCGGCATCGAGGGCACGGTGACGCTGATCAAGCTGTCGGCGCCGATTCGCTACACGCTGGCCGCCACCGACTGCAGCCATATCGACTTCGGCGTGGACGGCAACCTCGTCCTCAATACGCTGTCGGGAAAGCTCAAGCTGTTCGTGAAGATCAAGCTGTTCTTCATCAGCAAGAAAAAGTCGATCACGATCACCAGCTGGAACGGCACGACCCGGAACAGCAACGTGTGGAACGTCAGCGGCAGTGAGCCGTTCAACTTCATCTGCACGCCCGAGTTCCTGACCGCGATCCCGCCGCCGCCGCCGCCGCCCCCGCCGCCGCCGCGGCCGCGGCCGCCCCGCGATCCTTGTCCGACCTGCTAGCCACGATCGCGCCGCGCAGGGTCGTCCTCGCCAACGCGGCGGGGACGCCCCCGCGGCTTTCTGTTCGCCTGAACGAGGGAGGTCACGAGTCATGATTCGCAATACCAAGCTGCTCGCGGTCGCCGGCACGATCGCCGCCGCCGTCGTCGCGTACATGGTCATCGGCGCCCGTGGTGACGGGAAGGCGCGCGAGCCCGACGGTGTCGCTGCGGCGCGCGGGGCAGGGCCGCCGACGCGTGCGCCGGAGCTGCCCGGGAGCGCGGCACGCGACTGGACGCCCGGGCTCGAGTACGTGCACCAGCTCGAGCTCGACCAGACCCTGGTGCTGCAAGGTGCGCCCGGCAGCGCGGCGACGGTGGTCGTCGGGATCACCGGCGAGCTCACCCAGACCGTGGTCGACGCCGAGGATGCGGAGGTCCACGTCCGGTACGCGCTGGATCCGACCAGGCTCGTGGTCCGCACGGGCCAGGGCGAGCTCGATGACCGGTCGCGCGCCACCGTGCTCGCCGCAATGCGCGAGCCGTTCTACGTTGCGTACAGGCGCGACGGTGCCGTGCTCCGCACGTTCATGAGCGCGAAGCTCGATCCGACGAGCCAGGCCACCCTGCGCACGCTGGTCAGCGCCCTCCAGGTCGTCCTGTCGCCCGAGCAGCAAGCCGACTGGACGTCGCGCGAGCTCGACACCACGGGTTCGTACGACGCCGCATACCGGCTCGTCGCTCAGCCCGCGAGCTTCGAGAAGGTTCGCCGGAGCTACGTCGGCCTGGGCTCGACCGACGCCGCGCCGCAGCCGATCCCCCCGGGCATGCGGATCGAGCCGCGCGGCCAGACCCGGTTCGCGCTCGACGATCGGCGATGGATCGAATCGCTGTCCGCCGATGAGCACCTCGCGGTGCACACCCAGCTGGGCCCGTCTGCGGTCGGCGATCTCAAGGTGACGGTCCGCTTCCGCGCGCGCCGGAGCGACGCCGGCAAGATCGGCTCGTTCTCCGGCAGCCGTGCGGGCCTGGTCGGACGCGGGCTCGCGGAGATGGGCGTGGCCCCCGAGCCGCGCGAGTCGAAGCTCCGCCGCATCGTGGGCGACGCGACCCTCGACAGCCTGATCGGCGAGCTGAACAAGCTGCCCGACGACGGCGCGCTGCGCGGCCCCGCGAAGGCCAGGGTCATGCAGCGGCTGACCGCGCTGTTCGAGCTCGATCCGGCGGCGGCGCGCGCGGCGCGCAGGCTGATCACCAGCGACAGCGCTCGCGACGTCTACAGCCCGGTCATCGGCTCGCTGTCGGCGGCGAGCACGCCCGCGGCGGTCGAGACGCTGGCCCAGATGTCGGGCGACGCCTCGCTGGAGCGCAAGATCCGGGTGGACGCCGTCGCCGGCCTGGGCGTCGTCGGGAAGCCGGCGCAGAGCGGCGTCGACCAGCTCGCCGAGCTGGCGCAGGATCCGGACGCCGAGCTGCGCAGCACGGCCACGCTGGCGCTCGGAACCACCGCGAACCACCTGCGCGCCAACGACGACCCCGGCGCCGAACGGCTGCTGGACCAGCTGCGCAACGACGTGACCGCCGCCCGCGATCCCAACGACCGCATCCTCAAGCTCGGCGCGCTGGCCAACACCGGCGACGCCGGATCGCTGCCGGCGATCGAGCAGGCCCTGACCTCCGATGCCGCGCCGGTGCGCGCGGCGGCCGTCGAGGCGCTTCGCCTGATCCGCGACGCGCGCGCCGACGCGTTGCTCGCCACCGCGCTGATGAAGGATCCGTCCCCCGAGGTCCGCCGGCGCGCGATCTTCGCGAGCAGCTTCCGCCCGCTCGAGCCGTTGCTGCCGGCGCTGTCGTACGCGCTCAGCCGGGATGCGGTCGAGGTCGTCCGGATGGACGCGGTTCGGCTCATCGGCGAGAACCGCAACAGCCTCTCGGGCGCCGCCGCGCTGCTGGGCGGGGCGAGTCGCAGCGACCCGAGCGAGCAGGTCCGCCGCGTGGCCGCCCAGTTCCTGCAAGCGATGCGGCCCGCCTGATCGGGTCGCACCGGCGGTTCGATCGCCTGCCGATCGCCTGTCGATCGCCTGTCGATCGCCTGTCGATCGCCTATTGGGCAATCGTTCAGGTCTCGATGCAGCCGCGGAGCCACGCTTCGCTGAAGCGGAGATCGCGAGATACGGTGTTCGCATGGACGCCATACACCGTGGCGATCTCTTCGCGCGTCAGACCGCCGAAGTAGTGCAGCGCTGTGACGCTGGCCTTCCTCTCGTCGAACCTCACGAGATCCTCGAGCGCGTCACCCAGCACGACCAGCTCCCGGGGCCGATCGGTCGCCACCTGTGCTTCATCGAATTCCACCGCAAGCTCGCCCGAGCCGCGTTTGGTCGCGAGTTGCTTGCGCGCCTGGTCCACGAGGACCTGGCGCATGTTTCGCGAGGCAATCGTGAAGAACTGCGCTTGATCCGCGAGCTCGAGGCGCGTGCTCGCGAGTCGAAGATAGGTCTCCGAGACCAGGTCCGTCGCATCCAGCGCGTGGGCGCGGCGCTCTCTTCGCAAATGGAATGCGGCGAGGCGCCGGAGCTTGTCGTACACGACGGAGTCGATCTTACGTGGATCGCTGTCCGCGGTCGTTTTCGACGCGGCAGGCGAGCTCGGCGCGCAGTGTAGCCTCGCGTGGTTCACCGTCGAGTCCTTCTGCGTTCGCTGGACGAACTGCTGCAGGGGGTAGTGCGATGTATGGCGCTCGAACCAAG
>DATIPJ010000113.1:0-8839 GCA_035472155.1 Kofleriaceae bacterium | reverse complement strand
CCGCGAGCGCCCGGATGGCAGCGGGTACCCGCGCGGGCTGTCCGGCGAAGGCAAGCCGCCGCCGGCGTCGCCGATCCCGCGCGAGGGCGCGAGCACCTGGGCGTACGCATCCGCGGTGCTCGCGATCGCGGTGGCGACCGGGCTCGGCATGGTGCTGTTCCGCTACGCGACGCTCGCCGAGATCACGATGCTGTACCTGATCGCGATCACGCTGGCCTCGCTCGCCGGGCGCGGGCCGTCGCTGGTCGCCGCATCGCTCGCGGTCGCCGCCTTCGACTTCTGCTTCGTGGGGCCGCGGTTCACGTTCTCGGTGTCGGACGTGCGATACCTCATGACGTTCGCCGTGATGTTTGCCGCCGGGCTCGCGATCAGCACGTTGACCACGCGCCTGCGCCGCCAGGAGCGCGACGCGCTGATCCGCGAGCGGCACACGGCGGCGTTGCTGGCGTTCACGCGCGACATCGCGGCCGCGGTGGCTCCCGGCGACGTCGCCGCCGTGACGGTCGAGCACCTCGAGGCGTCCTTCCCGGTGTCGGCCGCGGTGCTCGTGCCCGACGGGGACGAGCCCGGTGCGCTCGGCGCCGTCGCCGGCCTGATGCCGCTCGCGGCGCAGGAGCTCGCGGTCGGGCGCTGGGCGTTCGACCACAAGCAGGCCGCGGGGCGGGGCACCGATACGCTGCCGGGCGCGCGCATCCTCGCCGTGCCGCTGCTCTCGGGCGACGACGCGGTGGGCGTGATTGCGGTCCAGGCCAAGCAGGATCCGCGGCGGCTCGGTGGCACTGCCGTTCCGCTGATCGAGGCGATCGCGCGCCAGGCGGGGCTCGCGCTCGGGCGGGTCAAGTTCGCCGAGCAGGCGCGCGAGGCGACGCTCAAGGTTCGCACCGAGGAGATGCGCAATGCGCTGCTGTCGGCGGTGTCGCACGACCTGCGCACGCCGCTCGCGGTGATCACGGGCGCCGCGACCACGCTGCGCGACGACGAGCACCGGCTGGCGGACCCCGCGCGCCGCGAGCTCCTGAGCCAGATCGTCGACGACGCCCGGCGGCTCGAGCGCGTGCTCGGCAACCTCTTGCAGCTGACGCGCGTCGAGAGCGGGCTGGTCCCGAGCCGCGAGCTGATCCCCGTCGAGGAGCTCGTCGGTGGCGCGCTCACCCGCATGGAGGGCGCGCTCGGCGGCTGGAAGGTGGACCTCGACATCCCGGCCGATCTGGCCGTGCCGGTCGATCCGGTGCTGTTCGAGCAGGTGCTGATCAACCTGATCGACAACGCGCTCAAGCACGGCGCGCCACCGCTCGCGCTGCGCGCCCGCCGCGAAGGCAGCGCGGTCATGGTGGAGGTCAGCGACCACGGCGACGGCGTGCCGGCCGACCTCGGCGCGACGCTGTTCGACAAGTTCGTGCGCGCATCGCGGGCGCCGGGCGCGGGACTGGGGCTCGCCGTCGTCCGCGCGATCGTCGAGGCGCACGGCGGGCGGGTCGGGGTCGAGAACGCGCCGGGCGGCGGGGCGCGGTTTCGCGTCGAGCTGCCGGCGGATCACCCGGTGGCCAGGCGCGCGCGGCGCGGCGAGCTGCCGGTCCTCGAGGCATCATGACCACGATCCTCGTCGTCGACGACGACCACCAGTTGCGGCGGTTCCTGCGCACCACGCTGTCGGGCCATGGCCACGCGGTGTCGGAGGCCGGCTCGGTCGCCGAGGCGCTCGACGCGATCGCGCGGGTCCAGCCGTCGGTGATCCTGCTGGACCTCGGGCTGCCCGACGGTGACGGGCTGACCGTCCTGCGCGCGCTCGCACCCGATAACCGCCCGCCGGTGATCGTGCTGTCGGCGCGCGGTCAGGAGGGCGACAAGGTCACCGCGCTCGACGCCGGCGCCGAGGACTATCTGACCAAGCCGTTCGGCGCCAGCGAGCTGCTCGCGCGGATCCGCGTGGTGCTGCGGCGAGGCGGCGGCAACGCCGCGCCCGACGTCATCGAGGTCGGTCCGATCCGGATCGATCAGCCGCGCCACGCGGTCACGGTCGGCGGCGTCGAGGTCCACCTGACGCCGATCGAGTTCCGCCTGCTGCTCGAGCTGGCGCGCCAGCCCGGTCGCGTGCTCACCCATCGTCAGCTGCTGCGCGAGATCTGGGGCCCGAACGCCGTCGAGGAGGTCCACTACCTGCGCGTGCACATGGGCGCGCTGCGCCGGAAGATCGAGGCCGACCCGGCGCGGCCGCAGTGGCTCTTGACCGAGACCGGCGTCGGCTACCGGCTGCGCGAGCCTCCGCCCGACCTTGCGCCGTGATGGACAGCTTGCTACGGATCGGTGATGCACGTCGTGTTGCGTCGATTTAGTGGCCCCCGGACCCAGCTCGGGTCTGGCGCGGGCTTCTGACGCTGTCGAGTCGATCCCATCGACTTGGTCGCACCTCGCCGGGTTCGGTCCGGGGGACGCCGTCCCTCCCGTCCGTCCACTCCTGCCTTGAGGTGTGTCATGTATCTCGATCTCGAACAGCTGCGCGCTGCACTGGCAGTGCGCGATCTCAGCGACCCCGCGCATGGCGACCATGCGATCCAGCTCGTGTGCGATGCGATCACCGGCGCGCTCGCCGCCGCGTGGGGCACCGACCTGCGCCTGGTGCGCGCATCGCCGGTGGTGACTGCGCGCGACAACTACGACCGGCTGTACTACCCGCCCGATGGCGTCGCCCGCGATGCGCGCTACACGCGATGGATCGGCCCGGGCGTGCTGCTGCGCTCGCAGACCTCGGCGTTGATCCCGCCGGCGCTCGATGCGCTGGCGCGCGATCCATCGTGGCGCGATGTCGTGCTCGTGTGCCCGGGGCTGGTCTACCGCCGCGACTGCATCGACCGCGCGCACGTCGGCGAGCCGCACCAGGTCGACCTGTGGCGGATCCGGCGCGGTGATGCGCCGCTGGGCGACGGCGATCTGCGCGCGATGATCGACCTCGTCGCGGCAGCCGGGCTGCCGGGCTGGCGGTGGCGAACCGTGCCCGCCGAGCACCCGTACACCGAGCACGGGCTCCAGATCGACGCCGCGCGCGACGATGACTGGCTCGAGATCGGCGAGTGCGGGCTCGCGTCGCCGCGCGTCCTGGCCGACGCTGGCCTCGACCTCGCGACCACGAGCGGCCTCGCGATGGGGCTGGGCCTCGACCGCTTGCTCATGCTGCGCAAGGACGTCCCCGACATTCGCCTCCTGCGCGCCCGCGATCCGCGCATCGCCGAGCAGATGATCGACCTCGCGCCGTACCGCCCGGTCTCGGCGATGCCGCCGACGTCGCGCGACCTGTCGATCGCGGTCGATGCAGGCGACACCGCCGAGGACCTCGGCGACCGCGTGCGCGCGGCCCTCGGCGAGCGAGCGTCGGTCGTCGAGAGCGTGGAGGTCGTCACCGAAGCGACCCACGATGCACTGCCGCCCGCGGCTCGCGCGCGCATCGGCCTGGCGCCCGGGCAAAAGAACCTCCTGGTCCGTGTGGTCCTGCGCGATCTCGATCGCACGCTGACCACACCGGAGGCCAATGCGCTGCGCGATCGGATCTACGCCGCGCTGCACCGCGGCAGCGCGCACCAATGGACGCAACCAGCCGACGGCGGGCGATGATGACTTCGCCGTGGGGTTCCGGAGCCTCAGGCTGGCTCACCGCGATTTCCGACGCTGAGTCGGCCACCCTCGTCGATGACGGCTCGGTCAGCGATTCTCGCAACACGCGCCGCGGCGCTCGACGACGTGCTGGGACGACGCCGTGGGCCTCGCCGAGGGGCAGGGTTTCCAGATCTGCCGCACGCCGTTCATCGCCACGGTAATGCCGGCGCGTGTCGCACGGTGGCGCGCGAAATCAACAGTGCCGCGTGAACACAAAATCACGGAACGGCCGATCCATCGCGGTGCTGGTATAGCTCGTCGCGCGTCGTGTGCCCCGATCGGGCCTCCCCGAGGTCCGGGTTGGTGATGGATATTTGCCATTGCGCATTAATATCGATAATCGTGTACGATAGTCGCGGATCGGTAAATGGCGTGCCGATGGTTGCCCGCGAATGTGCGACGTAGCCCCAGATTCCGTCGAGAAAAATCCAAGCTCGCACCCGAAATAGTGATTACCAACCACTACCCCATTTGATACACATATTCTTGAAACATGGGCGTGACCGACTCTCGCAACACAAGCACAGCAGTCCTTCCCGAGCAATTCGGTAAGTACTCGCTGCTCGGCCATCTCGCAACCGGCGGCATGGCGGAGGTCTGGCTCGCGCGCCACGTCGGCATGCAGGGCTTCGAGAAGATCGTCGTCATCAAGCGCGCGCGCCCGGAGCTCTCCGATCGCGAGACCACGCGGCTGTTCCTCGACGAGGCCCGCCTGGTCGCCACGCTGCAGCACCCGAACATCGCGCAGGTCTACGAGATCGGTTCGGTCAGCGGCTCCTACTTCTTCGTCATGGAGTACGTCGATGGCGCGGACCTCCGCCGACTGATCGAGGCGTCGCTCGCCAAGCGCCAGCGCATCCCGCTCGCGGATGCGATCTACATCATGACGCACGTGTGCACGGCGCTGCACTACGCCCATCAGAAGCACGACCCAGACGGCCGCGCGCTCCAGATCATCCACCGCGACGTCTCGCCGTCCAACGTGCTGCTCAGCCACGACGGCGGGGTCAAGGTTTGCGACTTCGGCGTCGCCAAGGCGCACAGCCGCAACACCGAGTCGACCCAGCCCGGCGTGCTCAAGGGCAAGTTCTCGTACATGTCGCCCGAGCAGGCGCAGGGCAAGCCGCTCGACCGGCGCAGCGACGTGTTCTCGATCGGCATCCTGCTCTACGAGCTGACCACGCTGACCAAGCTGTTTCGCGGCGCGGGTGACTACGCGCTGCTCCAGCAGGTCGTGGAGGCCCAGATCGCGCCGCCATCGTTGCGCATCCCCGAGTATCCGCCGGAGCTCGAGCGCATCGTCATGAAGGCGCTCGCCAAGGATCCCGCCCTGCGCTACCAGACCGCGCAGGCGATGCAGCTCGACCTCGAGGAGTTCGCGCGCGAGCACAAGCTCGCCATGTCGTCGGTCCGGATCGCCAAGCTCATGGGCTCGCTGTTCGAGAAGCGCAGCGACGCGCTGCTCCGCACCGCGCGCGGCTCGGCGGCGCCGATGCAAGACATTCGCGCGATCGCAGGCGATGACCCGACGTTCCTCGCCGACGGCTCGGGCCCCTCGGCCCCCAGCAGCGCCGACAGCGCGGCGCCATCGCCCGCCGCCGACACCGGAAGCCACGCGTTCGCGACCCGGCGAACCAACGCGAGTGCCACTCCGCTCCCGGTCCCTTCGCACCGCTCGAGCTCCCTCTGGCTGATCGGCGCCGTCCTCGCCGGCATGGTCGCGATCGCGATCACGATCGCCGATCGAATGATCGCGGGCGCCGAGGACCGCGCCGCCGCGAGCGCGCTCACCAGCGACGCCGAGCGCATCTCGGCGCTGTTCGATGCCGCGGCGCGCTCCGCGCACATGCGGGCCGACGGCATCGCCACCACCCCGATGCTGCGCGCGGCGATCGAGACCGACGCCGCGACCCTCAAGGACCTCACCAGCACCGAGATGGTGCTCGCCCCCGAGAAGGGCGAGGTCCTCGAGATCTTCCAGCTCCGCGGCGAGGTGGTCAGCCCGCTGCTTCGCATGCCGAGGACCGCCGGTGCCCTCCCTCCACTGCGCGGTCGCGGCACCCAGATCTCGAGCGACGGTCAGGCCGTCACCCTCATCGTGAGCGCGCCCATCTCCGGCTACCACACGGCCGTCGCCGGCGGCATCGCGCTCGCGACCCCCGTCGATCTGACGTCGATCCGCCGCTCGCTCGACGAGCACACCCTCCGCGCCTCCCTCACCGGCCTGGGCACCGAGCTCGCGCTGGCCGGGCCGCGCGACGCCCCTCGCGCCGGCGCCGCGGAGCTCCCCGTTCCGTCGAGCGCCCAGTGGGGCATCCGCGGCGCCACCCTGATCGCAACCTCGCGCCCCGCCGCCGGGCTGAGCTGGGCTGCGTCCGGCCGCGCTGCCTCGGGCGCACTCGGCGCCCTGCTGCTGTTCGCGTTCGTCGTCAGCCTGGCCCGGCGCCCGCGTCTCGAAGTCGCCTGAGCTGCCCGCACGGCGCGCTCGGCCCGCTCGGCTGCGCCGCTGCGCGACGCCTCGTGATCCCGTGCGCGACGACGTGCCTTTTGACATCGGATTGCGTCCTTGTCGTAAATATGCAATCTGATCGACCGTGATCACCGCACAAATACCACGCTGCGGTTACCTCCATTCTGCCTAACCCAGCTCCAAGGTGGGTTAACGTCGTCAAAATTGGCGATGCCAGCGAGAGCCGTCGATCGCAAGACGCGCGCTATCCGTGTAACGGCATCCCGACGGCCTTCGGCCGGTCAAGTCGTCCCGGCGCCTCGCTTTGGCCACCTCGTGGTGATCGGTGTGCGATCGGTTAAGCGTGGGATACTAAATAGATATTCCGAGTCAAACTGAACAACTTGTGCAGATCTCGTATCTCCTATTTTCAAATCCTTAGGAGTAGGACTCCTTGGCAATCAGTGTGCACTTGTGGGCGCGCATCCATGAAGCACCTGACGACGATTGCACTGAGCGGGCTGGTTTGGGCGGGCTGTATTGATCTGGACCTGCAGAACACCGCGCCCGCTGGGCTCACCGACTCGCCGGATTCGCCCGACGCGCCCGACGCGCCCGACGCGACCGACGCGATCGATGCGACCGATCCGGCGTCGCTCGGCGACATCGTCGCTCGGCACAGCGACCGCAGTTTCCGCCTCCCCAACAACCTTCCGATCGTCGACGCCAGCGGCGTGTTCACGACCGTCAGCTCGGCGGGCTTCATCGATCTCAACAACGAGTTCTTCCAGGACCTCGGCACCAACGGCCGGCGCTGCGTCAGCTGCCACGTCCCCACCGCGGGCTGGAGCGTCACGCCGGCCCAGCTGCGCCTCGTCTTCGAGCTCACCCGCGGCGGCGCCCTCGACAACGGCTTCGGCCTGGGCGCCGTGTTCCGGACCAACGACGGCGCCAACTCGCCCACCGCCGACGTCTCCACCGTCGCCAAGCGCCGCGCGGCCTACAGCATGCTCCTCAACCGCGGCGTGATCCGCGTCGGCCTGTCCATCCCGGCGAACGCCGAGTTCGAGCTCGCCGCCGTCGACGACCCCTACCACTTCGCCAGCGCCCGCGAGCTCTCGCTCTTCCGCCGCCCGCTCGCCACCGCGAACCTCAAGTTCACCAGCACCGTCATGTGGGACGGCCGCGAGACCGTCGCGGGCGCCACGGTCGCTTCCGACCTGACCACCCAGGCCAACGACGCCACCACCGGCCACGCCCAGGGCGGCCCCCTCTCTGCAGCCCAGCGCGCCTCCATCGTTGACTTCGAGACTGCCCTCGCCAGCGCCCAGATCTTCGACACCCGCGCGCGCGACCTCCGCGACGCGGGCGGCCGCGGCGGCCCCGACGCCATCCACGATCAGGACTTCTACATCGGCATCAACGACAACTTCGGCGACAGCGTCACGGGCGCCCCCTTCACCCCCATCGTCTTCGATCTCTACGACGCATGGACCCGCGCCCGCGGCCCTGCCGCCAACGCACGCCGCGCCGTCGCCCGCGGCCAGGCCCTCTTCAACACCAAGCCGATCGCCATCTCCGGCGTCTCGGGCATCAACGACGAGGCCGCATTCGGCAAACCCACCCTCGTCACGGGCACCTGCACCACCTGCCACGACACCCCCAACGGCGGCAGCCACTCGGTCGTGGCGCCCCTCAATATCGGCCTGGCCGCCGCATCCCGCCGCACCCCCGACATGCCGCTCTACACCCTGCGCAACAAGACCACCGGCGAGACGGTCCAGGTCACCGACCCGGGCCGCGCCCTCATCAGCGGCAAATGGGCCCACATCGGCCGCTTCAAAGGCCCCATGCTTCGCAACCTGGCCGCCCGCGCGCCCTACTTCCACAACGGCTCCGCAGCCACCCTCGCTGCCGCCGTCGACTTCTACGACGAGCGCTTCTCCATCGGCTTCACCGCCGCCGAGAAGGCCGACCTCGTCGCGTTCCTCCGCTCCCTGTAACCACCCGCGCGCAACAACACCAGCGACGACGCGGCGGTCGGGGGCAACCCGGCCATTGCGCGTTCTTGGACGGCGCGACGCGAAGTGATTGCTAGCTGGCGCGGAACGAGCGGATGGCCGCAGCGATCTCGTCCGTGCCGCGGGTACCGGCGAGCCGCAGCCAGGCGACGAGCGTGGCTTCGTCGTCGGTGTCTTCCACCACCGCACGGAGGTCTTCAGGCATCGCGCCAAAGCGGGCCTCGTAGACCTCGACCAGTGCGCGCGCCACGCCTTGCTTGAGGCCTTCCTGGACGCCTTGCTTGAGGCCTTCCTGGACGCCCTCCTGGATCGCTTCGCGCCGCCAGGTCTCGACGATGTCTTGGGTATCCATGAGAAACTCCTGGTCGTCGGTCGTCTGCTTCTCCGGATCGCTCGGCACGGTCAACCGCAAGCGTAGCAGAATGGGCAGCGCCAGCGTGCGCTCGGGCGCTTCCGCCGTTAACGCCTTGAGTTCTGCGATCGCCTGCTTGAGCACCGTGCCGGCGCCGAGCAACCGGATGAGCAGCGTGTCCCGCGCCACCGGGAGCTCATTCACCACCACGAGGCGCGTCCACAGGAGCGGCGGGCCTTCGTAGATGCCGGGCGGCCAGCCGGCGATCGGGCGCCCGCGCTTTTGCACGGGCGCTTCACTTGGACCTATGACTATGCGATCACCCTTGTTGACGCAGTGGGCGTCAGCGGGCCGTCGTCGGCAACTCCG
>DATIPJ010000112.1:0-1649 GCA_035472155.1 Kofleriaceae bacterium | reverse complement strand
GTTGGTTCGTAGCACGGCGTAACCACGGAGAGATCGCAGTTCGGCAGCGGGAGAAAGCACTTGCCCCGCGATTTAAGCGGTGGTACCCACATCCGCAGCTTCAATCGCTCCGCGGTAGAGGTGGCCAGTCGGCCACCTTTTTTTTCGGCCGCCTTTCAATCCGCCGTCGTTCGACCTGTCCAATCGCCACCCAGCACCCGCCACCCGTGTCCCGAGCCCCACTCCAGCAACGCCTGATCTCGATCGTCGAGCCCGCGGTGAACGCCGCCGGTTACGAATTGGTCGAGCTGCGCTTCTTGCTCGAGCAGGGCGGATGGACGCTGCGGGTCGCCGTCGATCTTCCGCTCGAGCAGCACGGCGATCGCGATGAGGTGCCCTCGGATCGCGTCGATCTCACGGCCTGCGAAGAGCTGTCGCGCGAGCTGTCCGCGGTGCTCGACGTCGAAGACCCGATCCCACAGGCGTTCAGCCTCGAGGTCAGCTCGCCGGGCATCGACCGCCCGCTGCGGACCGCCGCGCACTTCGCGTATTTCGCCGGCAGCGAGGCCAAGATCCAGCTCGCCGTCCCGCTGCAGTTGCCCTCGGGCGAGCGCCGCAACTTCAAGGGGATCCTGCAGGGTGTCGAGGGCAGCGAGGTGCTCATCGAGTGCGACGGTGCGGCGTTTCGCCTCCCGATCGACGACATCGAGCACGCCAAGCTGGTCCCCGACTGGGACGCAGTCATGAAGGGCAAGAGCGGCACCGGCCGCGTCGCCGACCGCGCGACGCCGGTCAAGCCCGGGCATCGCGCGAGCCCCAAGGGCCGCGTCGAGCAGGCGCACGACCACCGCAAGGACGGCTCGTCATCGCGTCGCGCGCAAGCGCACTCGATCGACGAGATCGCGGCCGACGCAGAGAACAAGGAACAGGGATAACCATGGAAGCCAAACTGGACATGGTCCTCGAGCAAGTAGGCCGGGACAAGAACATCGACAAGAGCGTTCTGATCAACGCGCTCGAGCAGGCGATCCTGACCGCCGCCAAGCGGACGTTCGGGATGAACCGCGAGATGGAGGCGAAGTTCAACCCGGAGACCGGCTCGGTCGATCTGTTCCTGATCGTCAACGTCGTCGACGAGGACGATGCGATCGCGGGCCGCGAGATCACGGTGACTGATGCCCACAAGGCGGGGCTCGAGGCCGAGCTCGGCGACGAGCTCTTGTTCCAGGTCTTCTACCGCTCCGAGGACGACGACCGCGCGCGCGAGCAGGACGAGAAGTTCGGCGCGCTGATCGATCTCAAGAACGCGTCGAAGAAGTTCGGTCGGATCGCCGCGCAGACCGCCAAGCAGGTCATCTATCAGCGCGTCCGCGAGGCCGAGCGAGACAACGTGTACAACGAGTTCAAGGACCGCAAGGGCGAGATCATCTCGGGCATCGTGCGGCGGTTCGAGCGCGGCGCGCTCGTCGTCGATATCGGCAAGGCCGAGGCGGTGCTGCCGATGCGCGAGCAGGTGCCGCGCGAGAGCTACCGCGTGGGCGATACGATCAAGGCGTACTGCCTCGATATCGACCGCAACGCGCGCGGGCCGCAGGTCATCCTGTCGCGCACGCACAAGGGCCTGCTCGAGAAGCTGTTCGAGCAGGAGGTGCCCGAGATCTACGAGAAGA
>DATIPJ010000111.1:0-4318 GCA_035472155.1 Kofleriaceae bacterium | reverse complement strand
CACCAGTCCTTCTCCACGGGGTCGGACTTGTTGTCGCGCTCTCGCCGCTCGCGCTGGCGCTGCGCATCCTGGTCGCGCGCGCGCTGGCCGGCGCCGCCCTGCTGCTGCTCCTTGGGCTCCGGCTTCTTCTGCTGTTGCTGTTGCTGCTGCTGTTGCTGCTGCTGCTGTTTCTGCTGGTCCTTGTCGCCCTTCTTGGGCGGCGGCTGCAGCAGCTTGAGCGCGTTCTCGAGGTGCTCGATCGCCTTGGCCTGGCTCTTGACGCCCGGCGCGAGGCTCTCGGTCGACGTCGTCGTGTCGCGCGCCTTGGCCAGGTTTGCGCGCGCGTCGGCCATGTCGCCCTGGGACTGGCGCACTTCGTCGGCCGCGCCGGCGAGCGCCTTCGGATCGGGGCCCTGCTGCTGCGGGCCCTGCGCCGGCTGCTTGGCCGCCGCGTCGGCCTGCTGCGCGAGCGCGTCCGTGATCGCCTTGGCCATCTGCGTGTGGCCTTCCTGGCGGCCGATCAGGCCGGGCAGCTTGCCGGGGCGCGTGAACTCGTCGTCGCCGTTGGCTGCCGAGGTCTGGTCGCGGGTCTCGCCCTGCTCGCGGATCAGCTCCTGCAGATGCTCGATCACCGAGAAGAACAGCTTGCGCAGCTCGGTGAGCTTTGCGTCGGCGTCCTTGGCCGGCGGCATCGGGTCCTTGTTGCTCGACAGCGCCTTGTCGAGCGCGGCGAGCGCGGTCTGCGCCTGGGCGCGCAGCTCCTCGGCGTGCGCCATCTGCTGCTTGGCCTGCTCGAGCTGCTGCTTCTTGGCTTCTTCCTCGGCTTGCTTGGGGTCTGTCGGAGCTGCAGCCGATCCGCCCGTCGGCGGAGCGGGGGTTGCCGGGGTGGTCGCCGGGCCCTGGGGGGATCCGGGGGCGGAGCCCCCGGATGGAGCGTTCGCCTGAGCAGACTCCCGGGGGGATCCGGGGGCGGAGCCCCCGGATGTGAGCTGGGCGAGCTCGTCGGCGATCAGCTCCTGGAGCCGCGGCATCCGCCCGATGTTATGCGACAGCGCGTCGTGCGTCTGCTTCGAGCGCTTGGCCGCGTCGAGCTGCTTGGCCGCCTCGGGCGACAACAGGTGCATGAGCATCTGGTGCTCGCCGTACGCCAGCTCGACGATCTGCTTCAAGTCGGCGAACTGCTCGATCGCTTGCGCGAGCGCCTCGAGCGCCGCCTGCTCGTGCTCGAGGGCCTGCTTGACCTGCTTCTGCACCAGCGCGGTGCGCGCGCGGTCCATCGCCTGGCTCGCCTGGCCGACCGACGGCAGCGCCGCCTTCACGCGCTCGATCAGCTTGGCCTGCTTGGGATCCTGCGGCGCGGGCGCCGGCGAGCTCTGGCCGTTGCTCTGCGGCGCCGGCGGCGGGGGCGCCTCGGCCGCCGCGGTCAGCCGCGCACGCACTTCCTCGAGCCGATCGCGCACGCTGCCCTGGCGCTCGCCGATCGCCGGCGGCTCGAGCCACGCGGGCACGGCGGTGGCGGCGGCTTCGCCGGCAGGCGCCTTGGCGTCCTTGGCGTCCTTGGCGTCCTTGGCGTCCTTGCCGTCCTTGATCCCGGGCAGCTCGCTCGGCCGCTCGGAATGCGCCGTGTCCTCCATCACCGCGAGCTCGTCCTGCGCGATCTGGCGCATCACGGTGATCGGATCGAGCAGCTGTTCGCGCGCTCGCTTGAGCGCGATCAGCGCAGCCTCGGAGCGCGCCACGCCGTCCTCGGCAGCCAGCTCCTGCAGCTTGCGCCGCGCCTCGGTGATCCGGTTGCGGCCCTCCATCAGATAGAGGTCGAGGTTCTTGAGCTGGACCACGCGGACCTTTTCCTCGTCGCTGCGCTTGTCCTCGGCCTTCTTGCCGATCGCGTCGATCTCGTCGGCCGCGAGGTCGCCGACCACGCCGGCCTCGGCGACGATCCCGCGCTCGCGGTCGGCGAGGTGGGTCAGCGTGCCCTGCTGGGCCAGCGGATCGGTGCCGCCCGCCTCCTTGATCGCGAGCCACGCCGCGCGCGCCTCCTCGAGCACGCCGCGCTGGTCGTTGATCAGCCGGTCGAGCCGGACCTCGAGCTTGCCCTCGCCCTTGCGCAGCTCATCGCTGATCGCCTGGACGCGCGCGCGGACGATCCCGAGGTTCGTCCTGGCATCGGCATCGTCGGGCCGCAGCCGCGTCGCATCGGCGAACCACGACCGCGCGGACATCGCCAGCTCGAGCGCCTTGGCGAGGTCGGCGTCCTTGCCGAGCTTGGTTTGATCGGCGTGCGCTGCATAGGCGACGCCGAGGTCGTAGGCCGCGCGGAACACCAGCTCGGGGTCCACGCCGGCGAGGTTGCGCGCCTCGAGCAGCGCCTTCTCGGCCGGCTCGTACTCGCCCTTGGCGAGCGCGGCCACGCCCTCATTATACTTGTCGCGCGCCGCGCGGTGCTCACCGGCGCAGCTCGCAGCGAGCGCGACCACGAGGCCCGATACCCACAGCGTCGATCTCATGGCGTCCTCCCGACCCAGAGCGCCGCGAGCAAAAGGCCCAGCGACGCCAGCACGAGCCAGGTGTAGCGCTCGGCCGGGATCACGCGCTGGGCAGACGCGACCGCGGCGCTCACCATCGGCGCGACGTGGGTCTTCATGATCGATTCGAGGTCCACCGCCGAGGTCCCGGCGGGAATGTACGCGCCCTCGGTGACCAGCGCGATCTTGCGCAGGCGGTCTCCGTCGAGCTTGCTGATCACCGGTTTGCCGTCGTACATGAGCTTGGTCTTGGCGCCGGTCGCCGGATCGGTCAGCGTGATCTCGCTGCCGGTCTCGCTGCCCAGGCCGATCGCCACGATCTTGATCCCGGCCTCGCGCGCGAGCTTCGCGGCGTCCTCGCTGTACCGATCCTGATCGTCACCGTCGGTGATCAGCACCATCAGCTTGGCGCCCGCGCCGGCGGGGAAGCCGCGCACCGCGGTCTTGATCGCCTCGCCGACCCGCGAGCCGCCGCGCCCGGCGCTCCGCGTATCGACCGTCGACAGCGCGGTGGTGAAGAACGAGTGGTCCGGGGTCAGCGGGCAGATCGGCGCGGCGCGCCCGGCGAACGCGACCAGGCCCACGCGATGGCCCTCGAGCTGGCCGACCAGCTGCGCGATCTCGGCCTTGGCGCGCGCGAGCCGGTTGGGCGGCGCGTCCTCGGCCAGCATCGAGCGCGAGGTGTCGAGCACGAACATCACGTCGGCGGTGGCCTGCAGCGACGTCACGGTCTCGGTCTCGCCGCGGACCTGCGGCCGCATCAGCGCGCCGATCGCCGCGAGCATCGCCAGGAGGATCAGCCCGAGCCGCGCGACCATGCGCGCGGTGGAGGCCTGTGCGGTCAGCCGGCGCTGCATCACCGGCGAGAGGAACGCACCGAGCGCGGTGCGCGAACGCAGCTCGAGCACGCCGAGCAGGATGACGATCGCGAGCGCGAGCCACACCAGGTGGATGCGCTGGACCTCCGCGAATTGCCAGTCGATCACGGGAGCCTCCGCAGGAGGGTGCCGCGCAGGACGAGCGCGCCGACCACCAGCGCCATCGCGGCGACCACGAAGCCGCCGTAGAACTGGCGGTACTCGGTGAAGCGCTGCTCCTCGAGCGTGGTGCGCTCGAGCTTGTCGATCGCCTCGTAGATCCGGACCAGCCCCGCGTTGTCGGTCGCGCGGAAGTACTGGCCGTGCGTGCGGTCGGCGATCCTGCGCAGCAGCGCCTCGTCGATCGAGACCTGGGTCTGCATCAGCTCGCTCGTGCCGTCGCCGCGGTCGATCCGGATCGGCGCCACGCCGGTGGTGCCGGCGCCGATCGTGTAGACCTTGACGCCGGCCTTGACCGCGTCGTCGATCGCGGTGTCCTCGTCGATGTCATGGACGTTCGACTCGCCGTCGGTGAGCAGGATCGCGACCTTGCTGCGCGCCTTGAACTCGGCGAGCCGCTGGACCGCGAGCTCGAGCCCGGCGCCGATCGCCGTCTGGCTCTCGTCATCGCGCGCGAACGTCAGCTGGCGCGCGGCCGCGGCGAGGTTGCCGTGGTCGAGCGTCAAGGGGCTGCGGGTCTCGGCGAAGCTCGCGAACGCGACCAGGCCGATCGCGTCGTCGGGCCGGCCGTCGCGCTTGCCGCCGCCGAGCACGAACCGCTCGAACGTCTGCTTGACCGCGTCGAGCCGGGTCAGCTCGCGGCCTTGCTCCGACAGGTCGAGCGCGCGCATCGAGCCCGAGACGTCGACCGCCATCATGATCGCGATGCCGTCGCGGCGGACCCGCGCGCTCTGGTCGCCGGCGCGCGGCCGCGGCGAGGTTGCCGTGGTCGAGCGT
>DATIPJ010000110.1:0-8191 GCA_035472155.1 Kofleriaceae bacterium | reverse complement strand
GCGCGTTGACGTTCAAACGCACGCCACGCGACCATTGCTGTCCGGCGCGAACATCACGCCACTCCGCCGCTCGCCGAACGTTGCGGTTGACGTTGACGTTGACGTTGAGGTTGAGGTTGAGGTGATCGGGCCCGTGATCGTGGCCGTGCACGTGCAGGGGAACGATACCGTGGTCGTGATCGTACCCGACCCGTTGACGGCGCCGGCGTGCGATCCATCCGCGCGTGGCCCGGCTTTCCATTCGCAATGTCAGATCATCTGAGCGGCATCGACGATCGGGTCGCGACCATCGGCGTAGCGACGACGACAGCTCTCGATCGCCGCGAGAAGATCCGCGGGAAGCGGAGACTCAGCACGTAGCGATCCGCCATCGGGGTGAGCGAGGGAGAGCGAGGTGCAATGCAACGCGAGGCGGTGCAGATCGTGCTGCGTCCGGAAGATGCGATTGTGCTCTCCCTTGCCGTAGCGCACGTCGCCGATGATCGGGCAGCTGATATGCTTCAGGTGCCGGCGGATCTGGTGGAGACGTCCCGTGTGAAGACGCGCTTCGACGAGCGCGTAACGACCCAAAGTCTCGCGGCGCCAGATCTCGGTCCGGGCTGGGACGCGTTCCTCGCCCGGCGCGCGGGGGATCGGGTGATCGATCAGGAGATGCTCGGGAGGATGCCCGCGCGTGAGGGCCAGGTATCGCTTGTCGGCGTCGGGCCAGGCCGCCGAGAGGATGCGCGCGGCCTCGGCGTCGAGGGCGAAGAGGACGAGGCCCGAGGCCCCGCGGTCGAGGCGATGGATGGGATAGACGTAGGCGTCGACGGTGTCGCGAACGCGCTGGAGGAGTGCGTCGTCGCTGTCGTCCCAGCCGCGGTGGGTCGCGACGCCGGAGGGCTTGTCGACCACCACGCAGCGGGCGTCGCGATGGACGATCATCGGCGGAACCGATTGCGCCAGTAACCTGGCCGTCGGCTGGTGTGGGCGATGGCGATCACGGTGACTGCGTCGGGTGTGAGCAGGTAGAAGATCGCGTAGCGGAGCCTGACGATTCGCTCGATCGAGGCGCCGATCTGCTCGAGGAATCGCGAGGCCGCGTCGCTCGAGCGCTGCATTTCGTGCCACGAGACGGCGGCATCGAGATCGGCTCGTGCCGCGTCGAGATATCGAAGCTCGCGCATCAGCGCCGGCGAAGGCGAGTGCGGAGCTCGTGCATCACGTCCTGGTGGGTGTGGACGGTGGCTCGGCCTTCTTCGAGGTCGCTCAGACGCTTCTTGAGCTCGGCCGACCAGGCCGCGTCCCACGCCTCGGAATCGAGGACCTCGCCGTCGTCGGGCTCCAGGCTGTCGTGAAGCGCGACGAGAAGGCGCTCTCGGTCGTCGGGATCGAGAGCGAGCGCATCTCGCAGGACTTGTTCGATCGCCACGGTCGCAGTTTAGCTCAGGGGGGGCCGAGGTGCTGGCGGAAGAAGTCGATCTGGACTTGCTCGCGGGCGAGGTTGAGCTTGGGGTCGGGGACCATGTGGGTCGCGGAGAGGGTGATGAGCTCGGCGCGCTTGCCGGCGACGTAGAGGGACTCGATCAGGGCGAGGGTGTTGGCGAAGTGGACGTTGTCGTCGGTGATGCCGTGGATGATGAGGAGGGGGCGCTCGAGCTTGGGAGCGTAGGTGAGGGCGCTGGTGGATTTGTAGCCGTCGGGGTTTTGCGACGGCGTCTTCATGTAGCGCTCGGTGTATGCGGTGTCGTAGAAGGCCCAGTCGGTGACGGGGGCGCCGGCGACGGCGGCCTTGAAGATGTCGGGGCGCTGGAGGATGGCGTGGAGGGTGAAGTAGCCGCCGAAGGACCAGCCGAAGACGCCGACGCGGGTCATGTCGAGCTCGGGGTGGCGCGCGCCGACGGCCTGGAGCGCGGCGACTTGATCGGCCAGGGGGATGGTGATGAGGTCGCGGAGGATGGCGCGCTCCCAGGCGCGGCCGCGGTTGGGGGTGCCGCGGCCGTCGGCGCGCACGACGATGAAGCCGGCGTCGGCGTACCACTGGTCCATGACGTAGGCGTCGCGCGCGGCCGTGACGGTGACGACGTGGGGGCCGGCGTAGACCTTGAGGAGGACGGGGTAGTGCCGGGTCTTGTCGAAGGTGCGCGGGCGGGTGATGGCGATGTGGTGGGTGCGGCCACCGAGGTCGACGGTCTCGAGGACGGTGGTGGGAACGAGGCTCGGTCGCTCGGCGGAGCTGGGGACGTCGTGCTTGCCGGCGGAGCCATCCTTGGTGCTGATCGCGACGATCTTGACGCCGCCCTCGGCGAGGTCGGTGCGGATGATGGTGGTGCCGTGCTTGGTGGTGGCGTTGGCGACGCCGTCGCCGTCGGAGAGGCGGGTGGGTGCGCCGCCGTCGAGGGGGATGCGGTAGATGTCCTGGCGAAGCGGGTCGGTCGAGGCCTCGACGATGGCGCCCTGGGGGTCGGCGCCGGCGATGCCGCGCAGGCCGAACTCGGGGCGGGTGAGGGCGCGGACGAGCTTGCCGTCGGGGCCGTGGAGCTCGAGGACCCACTGGCCCGGGGATTCGGTCATCCAGAGGAAGCCGGAGCCGTCTTCGAGCCAGTGGGGGGCCTTGGTGTTGACCCAGGCGTCGTCGTGCTCGGTGAGGATCGGTTTGCCGGCGCCGGCGGCGTCGAAGGTGAAGAGAGCGAGGTTGGTCTGGTCGCGGTCGAGGAGGACGGCGGTGAGCGGGGCCTTGGGCTTCCACTGGACGGAGACGAGGTACTCGTACTTGCTGTGGTCGTAGGTCAGCCAGCGGACCTCGCCCGGCGAGCGGATGTCGACGATGCCGAGATCGACGATGGCGTTGGGGGTGCCGGCGCGCGGGTACCGGAAGGGCACAGGCGGGCGATCGTTGTGGCGCGCGTCGGCGACGTAGATGGTCTCGATCTTGTGGAGGTCGCTGCGCTGGAGGGCGATCTGCTTGCTGTCGGGGCCCCACCAGAAGCCGCGGGTGCGGCCGAGCTCTTCTTGCGCGGCGAAATCGGCGACGCCGAACTCGAAGCCCTCGGGGTGCTTGGTGAGCTGGCGCGGCGGATGGCCGGCGGCGGCGACCCAGACGTCGCCGTCGCGCACGAAGGCGACGGTGGTGCCGTCGGGGGAGAGGTGCGGGTCGTAGGCGGCGCCGGCGGGATCGAGCGTGGTGCGCTTGCCGGTGGCACGATCGATGAGGAAGAACTTGCCGCCGAGCGGGACCATGACGGTGTTGCCGTCGTCGGAGACGTCGACGTCAACGACGCCGCGGGTGGCGGTGCGGGTGCGCTCTCGGCGGGCTTTTTCGGCGTCGGACAGGTGCTCCTCGCCGGTGCCGAGGAGGTCGGCGGCGGTGGCGAGGGTGCGCAGCTTGCCGTCGGGCGAGAGCTCGTAGAGATCGGACGCGAAGTCGCGCGGCGGCGTGCGGCGGAACAGCACCGCGCCGTCGGCGGTGATCGCGAGGACGCTGGGGGTGCCGAGCTTCCAGTTGAAGGTCGCCGCAGCGTCGGCGAGGAGCTTGTCATCGAGCTTGGGCCAGGAAGTCATGGCAGTGGTTTGTGGGTGGCACGCAGCGAGGAGGACGACGAGCAGGGCGGACCGCACGGCGTGAGCTTATGCCGATTTGTTGCGCTCGGTGCGCGCGGCCTGGGACGATTCACAGATGCGCAACATCGAACGCCGTCGCCGGCGCACGCAGCTGATCACGCAGGCCCTCACCTATCAGCTGCTCGCGTGCTGCGAGGACGGCAAGATGCAGGCCATGGTCGTCGCAGACGCGGACGGCCTGCCGCTCGCAGCGTCGGGAGATCGGCACGCGTGCGACGAGATCGCGGCGAGCATGGTGCACATCGGCGCGCGCACGCCGGCCTTTGGCGGCACGCTGCTGGGCTCGGGACAGCGCTGGGAGGTCGAGATGACGCAGATTGTCGTCGACGGTAGCCCGCTCGTGGTGTGCGCCGTCGGCGGGACGGCCGAGCAGCGTCGGCGCCAGGTCGCGCGCGGCGCGCAAGGAACGCTCCGGATCCTCGGCGCGGCCTGACACGCGTGACGCGCATGCGTGCGACAGCTGCCGGTGACGCGCTGCGCATTTGGGGCTACGCTGTACACATGCGCAAGCTGCTTGCAGTCATGGTGCTCTGTGCCGTTGGTGCCGCGTGCTCGTCGAAACCGTCGACCGAGCTGTCGGCCAATGACGCGCGCGATGTGCTGATCAACCGCAACTGGATGGATCGGATGCCGCAGGACTCCAAGGAGCGGCTCCACGTGTATCGCTTCGTGCCGAGCATGGGCGGCGGCGTCTACCAGGACCGCACGCTGTTCAAGGGCACGTTCGAGCTGTTCATGTTCAAGGTCGAGCGCGGTGACCACATCGTCTTCCAGCTGCCCGAGACGCACGAGCGCGTGACGAGTCAGTTCAAGATCGAGCAGGTCGATGGCCCGGAGCCGTTCGACCTCAAGCTGACGATCGCGACGGATCCGCGCGGACCGCACGTGTACTACGGCATGCGGTCGGAGACCGATCGCGACGGCACGCTGCTCGAGCAGCGACTCGCAGCGAAGCGCTGATCAGGCGCGCCGCCGAATTCGATCAGGCGCGCCGCCGAATTCGATCAGGCGCGCGCGACGGACGCGTTCTTGGCCTTGCCCGACTTCTTGGCAGCGGCCTTCTCGACGGCGTGACCGTTGCCCGCGCTCGCGTGCTCCTTGAGGCGCTCGACCAGCGGGGTCTTCTCCCACGTGAACTCGGCGTCCTCGCGGCCGAAGTGGCCGTACGACGCCGTCTTGCGGAAGATCGGGCGGCGCAGGTCGAGCTCCTTGATGATCATGCCTGGGCGCGCGTCGAACGTCGCGAGCACGGCCTTGGTGAGCTTGTCGTCGGCGACGACGCCGGTGCCAAACGTGTCGACCAGCATCGAGACCGGCTCGGCGACGCCGATCGCGTAGGCGAACTGCACCTCGCAACGGCGGGCGAGGCCCGAGGCGACGATGTGCTTGGCGATGTAGCGCGCGTAGTACGCGGCGGAGCGATCGACCTTGCTCGGATCCTTGCCCGAGAAGGCGCCGCCGCCGTGGCGCGCGTAACCGCCGTAGGTGTCGACGATGATCTTGCGGCCGGTGAGGCCGGTGTCGCCCTGCGGCCCGCCGATCACGAACCGCCCCGTCGGGTTGACGTGGATCTTGGTCTTGGGCGTCATGAGGCGCGACGGCACGACCGGCTTGATGACCAGCTCGCGGATCGCCTCCTCGATGGTCTTCAGCTTGACCTTGTCGTCGTGCTGGGTCGAGACCACGATCGCCTCGACGCCGGTGACCTCGCCGTCCTCGTAGCGCACGGAGACCTGGGTCTTGCCGTCGGGGCGCAGCCAGTCGATGCCCTTGGCCTTCTTCTTCCGGACCTCGGCGAGCCGGAGCGCGAGCTGGTGCGCCATCTGGATCGGCAGCGGCATCAGCTCCTTGGTCTCGTCGCACGCGTAGCCGAACATCAGGCCCTGATCGCCGGCGCCCTGCTTGGCCGGATCGCCCCGGTCGACGCCCTGCGCGATGTCGGGCGACTGCTGCTCGATCGCGACCATGACCGCGCAGGTGTCGGCGTCGAAGCCCATCTGCGAGCTGGTGAAGCCGATGTCGCGCACGGTGCTGCGCACGAGGCGCTGGAAGTCGAGCTGCGCCTTGGTGGTGATCTCACCCGCGACCAGCACGAAGCCGGTCTTGGCCACTGTCTCGCACGCCACGCGGCTCAGCGGATCGACGGTGAGACAAGCATCCAGGATCGCGTCACTCACCTGATCGCACAGCTTGTCGGGATGCCCCTCGGTAACGGATTCGGACGAGAACAGGTAGCTGGCCATTGGGTTGGCGGGACTATTCAGTGGCCCGACTCCGCTGTCAATCTGGGAACGCGCTACGATAGTCGCGAATATGCGGACGCTGTGCGTTGTCGTCGCGGTGGCTGTGGCGGTCGGCTGCGGTGGTCATCCGCCGATCCCCAAACGCCTGGTGGTGGAGAGCGACCTTGGCTCGTGGAAGTTCCGACGGTTCCAGGGTCCGCTGCTCGATGTGGAGGTCTGGGTCGACGGCAACAAGGCGGAGGCCTACAGCGCGAGCTACATCACAGCCGAGGCCGAGCAGCGCGGGCGGATCGAGGACAAGGACCTGGTCAACGTGTTCGTCACGCGTTACGCGACGTCCGATGGCGTGGTCCGGGCGACGGTGAAGCTCGCGCGCCGGCTCGCGCAGGACGGCGGCTATCAGGTGGAGGAGGACAAGATCGCCGGGGCGCGCACGCTCACGATCATCGGGCGCGGCGAGGCGTGGGTCATGTGGCCCTCGAACAAGCACGTCGTGAAGGTCGGCGGGCGCGGGCGCAGCGAGGTTCCGAAGTCGATGGTGGCCAACTACGTGGATCGCTATCCGTCACAGCTACCGGGCGGTGCACTCGAGGGCGCGCTGCCGCCCGGCCCCGAGGATGCACCGGCGCCGTCGAAGCGCATCCAGAAGCAAGAGTACGATCCGAACAGCCCGCGGCCCGACATCGAGCACTACGATGCGAACAAGGTGAAGCTCCCGGATCAGGCGCCGGCCGAGGGCGCCGATGACGCCGCCAAGCCGGCCAAGGCGGCCGACGATGCCGCCAAGCCGGCCGAGGAGCCGGCCAGGCCGGCCAAGCCGGCCAAGGCGAAGAAATCGCCTAGATCCAAGAAGTAGCGCGGAGTCCTTGGGCATCGCGCCGCGGACGGGCCAGAATCCCGCCGTCCCGCCCTTCCATGGAGAACCCGTGAACAAGCTCGCTGTACTCGTGTTGCTCGTCGGTGTCGCGGCCTGCTCGAACAAGAAGCCGGAAGAGAAGCACGAGCCGCCGCAGACGCCCCCGCCCGGCGCCGTCGTCGGCGTGCCCGTGTCGCCGAGCGCCGCAGGTGCCGCCGGTAGCGGCGCCGCATCGGGCAGCGCGCCGGCCGAGAAGAGGCCGGATGCCCCGGCGTCCGTGGGCTGTGCGACCGCGGCCACGCTGACCTGCGAGGCCGATCAGGTCGATGGCTGCGCCGGCGGGCTCACGTCGGTCCATGTGTGCGTCGCCAAGGACGCCAAGGCCGGCCCGCCGTGCGCGCAGGAGCTGGCGCTGACGTGCCCGGCAGGTCAGGTCGATGCCTGCGTGCACAATCCGCCGCAGGCGCCGACGCACCTGTGCGTGATCGCGCCCAAGGCGCCTTGAGGTGAGGCGGACATGGCGCCTGAGATGACGGCTCACACGACGGCCACGATGCTGCGGCAGGTCCGCGCCGGCTCCCGCGAAGCGGCCGCGCTGCTCGATCGCACCACGCGGATGGCAGCGGGCGTCGACGACGCGGTCGCGGCGATCCTCGCCGATGTCCGCGCGCGCCGCGATGCTGCCGTCGCCGAGTACACGCGGCGCTTCGATCGCCGCGAGCCCGTGGCGGGCAGCTACGAGCTGTCGCGCGAGCGCTGGGACGCGCGCGCGGCCGCGGTGGCGCCCGAGCTGCGCACGGCGCTCGAGCTGGCGGCGCAGCGCATCCGCGCATTCCACGAGCGCCAGCGCGAGCCCGATGTCGACATGACGCTCGACGGCGTGCGGCTCGAGCTGCGCGTCACGCCGCTCGCGCGCGTCGGGCTCTACGTCCCGGGCGGCACCGCGCGGTACCCGTCGAGCGTGCTGATGACCGCGATCCCGGCCAAGGTCGCCGGCGTACCGGAGGTCGTGATGGTCACGCCGGGCGCGTCCGACGAGGCGCTGCTCGCGGCGCGGATCGCCGGCGTGGATCGCGTGTTCGAGCTCGGCGGTGCGCAGGCGATCGCCGCGCTCGCGTACGGCACCGAGAGCGTGCCGCGGGTCGACAAGATCGTCGGCCCCGGCAACGCGTGGGTCGCGTCGGCCAAGCGCCAGGTCTATGGCGAGGTCGACATCGACTCGATCGCCGGGCCGTCCGAGGTGCTGATCATCGCCGATGGCGACGCCGACCCCGCGTGGATCGCGGCCGACCTGATCGCGCAGGCCGAGCACGACGTCGAGGCCCACGCGATCCTGGTCACGCCGTCGGAGCAGCTCGCCGGCGCGGTCGGCCACGAGCTCGCGCGCCAGCTCGCCGACCTGCCGCGGCGCGCGATCGCCGAGCGCGCGATCGCCGGCCACGGCGCCGCGGTCATCGTCGACTCGATCGACGACGCGGTCGCGTTCGCCAAC
>DATIPJ010000109.1:0-11563 GCA_035472155.1 Kofleriaceae bacterium | reverse complement strand
GGGAACGCGCGGAAGGAGCTGCGCCGGCCGAGCACGTCGATCAGCGCATCGATCGCGCGCGACCCGCCGATCGCGCCCAGCGCCTCGATCGCCGCGACCGCGACGTTGTCATCCGGATGCTCGAGCAGCTTCACCAGCGCGGGCGCGGCTTCGAGCGCCGCCCTGCGGCCGAGGATCTGCGCCGCGTCGGCAGCGATCATCGCGCGGCGATCGCCCAGCAGCGCGAGCACCTCGGAGGTCGCCGACGCGCCGACCGACGCGGACAGCGCGTCCACCGCGGCGGCGATCGCGCGCTCCGACGACCGCGCGTCGCGCAGCCACGCGCATAGCGCTCCGACCGCGTCGTCGCCGAGCGCGGCGAGCCCCGCGACGACGGCGCGGCGCACCGTCCAGCTCGCGTCTGACAGGCCGGCGATCAGCTCCGGGACGCCTGTCGCGCCGAGCAGGACCAGCCGATCGATTCGCTCGATACGCCGGCGCTCCGCGTCGGTCAGGCTGAGCTCGCGCGGCGCGGTCACGGGGAACGACCCGCCGGCGCCACGGCGGGTGGCGCCTCGGGGGCGGGCCCGTCGGAGGAGGCCGCGCTCCCCGACAGCGCAGCGATCGGCTCGAGCGGGTGCGCGGTGGCCGTTCGCATCGCCGCGCTCTCGCGCATCATGATCGCGATGTCCGCGGCGCTCGTCGAGCTCGACCGGGCGTGCGAACCGAGCGCGGTGGTCAGCTCGCGGCTCCGCGCGCGCAGGTCGCGCATCGCCTGGGTGATCTCAGAGGTGGTAGAGGCCTGCTCGACGGTGGCGCGCACCACGCCCTGCAGCGTCACGGTCTGGCGCGTCGCGCTGGTCGCGAGCGCGGCCACGGCATCGGACTGCTCGCCGATCGCGCGCGCGGTCTGCTTGGCGATCCGCCGCACGCCATCGGCCTCCTTGACCAGCTGGCCCACACCCTGGGCGTGCTCGGCGGCGGCCGCGGTGATCTCGGCGGAGATCCGGGCGACATCGCGGATCCCGGCCTCGATCTCCTTGGCGGCGAGCGCCTGCTCGCCCAGCCCGCGAGCGCCCTGCACCGCCTGCCTGCGCGCATCCTCCATCGCGCGCGAGATCTCGTGAGCACCCTTGGCCTGCTCCGACACCGCGACGACGATGCGCTGGGTCGCGGTCGCGGCCTCGTCGACGCTGCCGGACATGCTGCCCACGCTGCGCACCTGCTCGGCCATCGCCGCGGTGGTGCGCGCGGTCGCGGTGCGCATCTGGACCGCCGCGCGCGCGAGCTCACTGGCCCCGGTGGCCTGCTCCTCCGAGGCGCGGGTCAGCTGCTCCGCGCTGGCGGTCAGCTGGGTGCTGCCCTTCACGAGGTCGCGCAGCGCACGCGCCTGCTCGATGGTCGCGTCGCGGGTCTGCTTCGCCATCACCCGCATCTCGTTCGCCGACCGCGACAGGCCCTGGGTCGACTGGGTCTGCTCGGCGCTCGCGCGCGCGATCGTTCGGCTCTCGGTCTCGAGCCGCGCGGTCGCCGCGGTCACGTTCTGGACCACGCGCGCCTGCTCCTCGCTGGCCACGGCGATGTTCTTGATCGAGCCATCGAGCAGCTCCACGCCCTGGAGGATCGCGTCGAGTCCGCCGCGCGCGTCCTCGCCGAGCTGCGCCCCCTCGTCGGCGATACGCAGCCCCTCGCTGCTCGACGACACGGCGTCGCGCGCCGCGGTCTGCAGGGCGCGGATGATCTTGGTGACCTCGCCGGCCGATGCCGCGGCGCGATCGGCGAGCGCGCGGACCTCCTCGGCGATCACCGCGAACCCGCGGCCGTGCTCGCCGGCGCGCGCGGCCTCGATGCTCGCGTTGAGCGACAGTAGATTGGTGCGGTCGGCGATCAGGTTGATGGTCTGCACGATGTCGCCGATCTCCTCGGCGCGCTTGCCCATCTCCTTCATCACGCCGGAGCCGTCGACCATGACCTGGCGGATCTTGGCGAGCCCGGCGATCGTGCGAGCCACCGTCACCCCACCGGAGCGCGCCGACGCGGTGACCCGCGCCGAGGTCGCTCGCGTGTCGTCCACCACGGTGGCGATCTTGCGCGTCACCGCGTCGAGCTGGGTCGCCGCCGACGCATTGGCGGTGGCCAACCCGCTGACCTCCTGGGCCGACTGTGCGACCGCCTGCGCCGAGCGCGCCATCTGCTCGATCGCCGCGGCGTTGCCATCGACCACCGCAGCCGACTTCTCCGAGGTCGCCGCGACCTCCTCGACCGAGGCCGCGATCTCGGACAGGCCGCTCGCCGAGCTGGTCGCCGAGTCCTCGAGCGCGCCCGCGAGCGCCGATACACCGCGGATCGAGCGCGCGAGCTCCTCGGCGGTGGCCGACGTTTCCTCGACCGAGGCCGCGGTGGCCGTCGAGTCCTGCGCAACGTGGTCGAGCGCCGCGCTCAGCGCCTTGAAGCCCGCGGCCATCCCGGAGACGCGGTCACCGACCTGGCGCGCGTCGGTCGCCAGGCGCGCTGACCCCGCGGACATCTCCTCGACCGTGGCGGCGACCTCCTCGATCGTCGTCGAGGTCTCCTGGCTGCGCGCGGCCACGGCGGCCACGCCCGCGCTGTTCTGGCTCGCCGAGGTGGCGAGCCGCTGTGCGGTCTCGGCGAGCTCGGTCGCGCTGATCGCGGTGGTCTTGAGCGTGCGCGCGGTCTGCTCGAGCGTGGTCGCGGTGCTCTCGCTGCCTACCGCCAGCGCCTCGGTGTCCTTGCGCACCCCGCCGATCGATGACCCGATCTCCTGCAGACCGGACGCGGTGGCCTCGAGGCCCTGCAGCACCTCGCGCGCATCCGCGGCCATGGCCGCCTGCGACCGAACGAGCTGGTCGCCCGCGGCCGTCGTCTGCTCGATGCTCGTGGCGATGCTCTCGAGCGCGCCCCGCGCCTGCTCCACCGCGGCGTGCTGGTGCGTCCCGGCGTCGGCGATCCGCCCGGCCGCGGCCGCAATCTGGTCGGCGCTCGCCGCGCCTTCTCGGCCGTTATCCTGGCTGTTCATCACGGGGTCTCCTGTCCGATCACGCGTGGCACATCGACGATCAGAAGCATCCGGTCGCGCACCGTCGCGATACCGGTGACAAAGCTGTTCGCCTGTTGCTTGATCAGCTCGGGCGCGTCCCGGAAGCTGGTCTCGTCGAGCTGCATCACCTCGCGCGCGCTGTCGACCAGCAGCCCCGCGACCCGGGTGCCGACCTGCACGACGACGACGCGGTGGGCGAGCTCGCGGTCGGTCGGCGGCAGCCCGAAGCGCTTGCGGAGGTCCACCACGGGCACCACCCGGCTGCGGACGTGGACCAGCCCGGCAACGTAGGGCGGCGCGCCCGGGACGTGGGTCGCAGTCTCGAACGACTCGAGATGCAGCACCTGCGACGCGGGGATCGCGTACTCCGCGGTTCCGACGCGGAACGTCACGTGGAGCGAGGTCATGGGGCGGTCCTTTCCCCGCTGCGCGCGCCGAGGGCAGCGAGATCGAGCACCAGGGTGGGCGACCCGTCCCCGAGATCGGTGGAGCCGGTGATACCGGGGACCTTGACGAGCGCATCGTCGACGGGCCGGACCACGACCTCGCGGCGGCCAAGCATGCGGTCCACGGTGAACCCGACCGGTGCGCCCTGGCGGCGGATCACGATCGCCTTGCGCGCGGCGGCGCCGTCGTCGATGGCGAGCAGTGTGCCGAGCGAGCGCAGCGGGACCGCCTGGCCGCGGCGCTCGGCGAGTCGGACCGGCGAGCTCGCGCCCGGGGCGGCCGGAGGCAGGACGTCCTGCCCCTCGCGCAGCTCGAAGATCTCCTCGACCGACGACACCGGGACGACAAACGTCTGCGGGCCGCACACGAACGAGAACACCTCGACGACGGCGATGGTGAGCGGGACGCGCAGCGTGAACGCCGTGCCCTGCCCCGGCTCGGTCCACAGCGCCAGCTCGCCGCCCAGATCGGCGGTCGCGATCCGGCGCACGATGTCCATCCCCAGGCCGCGGCCGCTGGTCCGCGTCGCGACGTCGCGCGTCGAGAACCCGGGCGCGGTGAGCACGTCGAGTAGGTCCGCGTCGTCATCGACCGGGCGCCCGGCGCGCCGCGCGACCTCGCGGCGATCGATCCCGCGCCCGTCGTCGCGGACCACGAGCTCCAGCCGGTGGCCGCCGACGTCGTGACAGCGGACCTGGACGGTCCCCACGCGCGGCTTGCCGCGGGCCTCGCGCTCGTCGCCGGGCTCGATCGCGTGATCGACGGCATTTCGAACCAGGTGGACGAGCGCAGGCAGCAGCCGATCGGCCACCGCCTTGTCGAGCTCGGCGTCGCGCGCGTCGATCTCGAGCCGGACCTCCTTGCGCGCGCCGCGCCCCAGGCTGCGCACCAGCAGCGTCAGGGGCTCGAGCACCTCGGCGACGCGCACCATGCGCGCACGCAGGATCGCGCGCCGCAGGTCGCGGAGCTGGCGGCCCTGCAGCGCGGCGATTTCGTGCAGTCCGCGCACGTCGGTGCCTCGCTCGGCGAGCGCTGAGATCTCGCGCTCGAGGCGGAACCGCGACACGATCAGGAGCGAGAGCTGATCCTGCAGCTCGTCGAGCCGCGCGAGCTCCACCCGGACCAGCGACCGGCCGAGCGTCGGTCCGCCGTCGCCCGCGGGCGCCGCATCGCTCGACGCCGAGGGCGCATCGCCGTCCCCCGCCGCCCGGGCTGGTGCTGGCGCCGGAGCCGGGGCTGGCTCGGACGGTGGGGTCAGCTCGACCATGCGATCGGCGGTCGTCGCAGCGGCCTCGGCGACGGCATCGCCGGGCGCACCGCTCGCCACGAGCAGATCGAAGGCGATCCCCGCGCCCTGCCCGGGCGTCGAACGCGGCAGGACCTTGATCACGTCGCCGAGCTGCGAGAGGCGCGCGCGGACCGATGCGATCGTGACGCCGCGGGCCGCGTTGGCCTCGCTGGGAAGAAAGGACACCCGCCACGCCTTGCGCCCCGCGCGCCACGCGGCGGTGACCTGCTGGATATCTCCTGCCGCGAGACCGACGTCCCAGCGCGGGACGCTGTCGCCCGGACGTACGTCGGGGGCCACCCCCGCAGCGCGCGCGCGCGCCCGGCCGAGATCGGCGGCGGCGGCCGCGATCGCGTCCATCAGCTCGCCGGGGACCGGCCGCGGCAGCTGCTGGTCGGCCACGGCACGCACGCGCTCCGCGATCGCAGCGACCCCGCGCAGCGAGACATCGACCGCGTCGCGCTCGAGCGCGCCGCCCGCGCGATCGGCGATGCGCACGAGGCTCTCGAGCTCGTGGGCCACCTCGACGATCGGCTCGACGCCGATCATCGCGGCGAGCCCCTTGATCGTGTGGAGCGCGCGGAACAGGTCGCGGACCGCGCGCGGCCGCGTTTCACCCGCGAGGTTCGCGGCCTCGATCTCGAGCAGCGCGGTGTTGGCGGTCGCGATCAGCTCATCGGACTCGGCGATGAAACCTGAGACGAACTCGCGGAGATCGACCCCCTCGGTCACGCAGGCGCACGGCCGATCGCGCGCTCTGGCGCCAGCAAGCGGCGCACCTCGCCGAGGATCTCGGTCGGTGCAAACGGCTTGGCCAGAAAGCTCGATGCGCCGGCGCCGAGGACCCGCATCCGGCTCTCCTCGTCGCCGCGCGTGGTGACGATCAAGATCGGGAGCTCGCGCAGGCGATCCTGCGAGCGCACGAACTCGACGACTTCAATCCCGCCCACGTCGGGCATGTTGAGATCGAGCACCATCATGTCGAACGGAGCCAGCGCGAGGCGCTCGATGGCCTCCAGGCCGCTGCCGGCGAACTCAAACGCGACCGCGCCGAGCGGGCGCAAGCACGCCGCCACCATGTCGCGCATGAGCTTGCTGTCGTCGACGATGAGGAGGCGCTTCATCCGGCTCTAGCTGCGCACGGTACCATGCGGGTCGTCGCGCGCCGTACATTCGCGTCGGTGCGTCGTCTGCCCACCGTGCTCGCGCGCTCGGTACGTGCGCGCTGGTGCCACGGTGCGAACGACGGCGCACGTCTCAGCGTGTCGTGGTCGGTCGCCAACCACGAGGCGCGAGCACAACGCTCGGCTGGATGCGCTCATCGGCGACAGCTGCCGCACCGTCGTCGACGCGAGGCCTCGCGACGACCGCTGGTTCGCCGTGCGAGTCGTGAAACACCACAGCGGCACGCGCCGTGCACCATCGCCGATCATGACGACCTTGACGCCACGCAACCCGGAGTCTGGAAAGATCGGTTACGCCATCGCCTGGCTGCTCGGAATCCCGCTTCCGATCCTCTTGATCGTGTATCTGATCTCGAGGTGCTGAGTCGGCCTAGCCGGTCGACGTGCGCAGCGCCGCGGCTCCGAGCCAGCGCAGCAGGAGCTCCACCGCGCGGCTGGTCGCCGCGTCTCCGTGAAGCTCCCCGAGCACCTCGCATAGCGCGGCGAACGTGGCGCCCTCGGCGATCCTCGGCGCCAGCCGGGCCTCGTCTGCGTCGAGCGTGCGATGCAGGACCGCCAGGTCCCGGCGCCAGGCGAGCACGACGCGCGCCTCGGCCCGCGGCTCCTCGAACGGCTGCTCGTCCTCGATCGCGCTCCATAGATCGTCGACCGTCCACGCCAGGGGGACGACGACGCTCGCCGGCACCCACGCGAGCGCGAGCTCGGGCAGCGCCTCGCCAAGCGCAGCGACCGCCTCCTGGGTGAGCGGCTCGGCATCGGGGCCATCGAAGACCTCGATGCGCGCGCGCTCGAGCGCGGCGAGGTCCGCCGCCCACGGCGGCGCCAGCTCGCTGCCCGACAGGAAGGCCGCGAGCGCCGCGCCCGCCTCGCGAAGCGTGAAGGACCACGGCGGATGCGCACGCACGTAGTGCGCGACCACGTCGCCGAAGCGATCCTCGCCGAGCGCCGCGCGCAGCTTGGGATAGTCCTCGGCGATCGCGTCGATCAGGCGGGTCGTGTACATCCCGGCGTAGACCTCGACGTCGCCCGAGGCGATCATGCCGTCGGCCGGCGCGCCGGAGACGACCCGATCGTAGAACTGGCGCTGGAGCGCGGCGAGGTCCGCCACGGTCACTTCTCGGCGAGGATCTTGCCGCCCTTGGACTGGCACTCATCGGCCGTGAGCTCGATGTAGCCCTGGCCCTTGCAGCCGTTCTGCCCGGCGCACGCATTGCTCGCCGAGTGGCAGCCGCTCTTGCCCTTGCACTCGTTGACGCCGCCGCAGTGAATCTTGGCGACCTTCTCGGGCTGCGCGGGCGTGCCGGCGGCGGGCGCCGCGGTGTCGCCCGACGCGGGTGCCGCGACGGCCGGCTTGGCCGGCTCCCTGGCCTCCATCTTGTCCGCGGGCGGCGGGTTCTCCTTGGACTTGGTGCAGGCGGCGGCGAACAGCGTCGCCGACGCCAGCGCGATCATCGTTCCAGTGCGAATCGACTTGTTCATCATGTCTCCGGTACTCGATGGGTGATGGCTAGTGACCGGCCATCACGGTGCCGTCATCACGCTGCCGCCCTGGCTCGTGCAATCCGCGGCGCTGGCGGTCTCCGTCATGCCCTCGCCCTTGCAGCTGTTCTGGCCCTTGCACGCATTCTTGGCGCTCTTGCAGCTGCCATGACCTTTGCACGAATTGATGCCCATGCAGTGCACGGCGGCGGTCTTCTCGCTCATCGTGGGCGTGGTCGATGGGCTGTCCATGCCCTTGCTACAGGCGGCGGCGAACAGGCTACCGGCGGCGAGGGCGATGAGGGTTCCGGTCCGAGCTGGGTTCTTCATATCGATTCTCCTGCGAGTGGCGCGGGTCTCTCCCGCGATGGTTCAACGAGCACCAGCCCTACGCTCGCTGAACGGGGAGGTTACGCAGCGTGCGGTTCGCCACGGTCACTTCGGCCGGGTCGTGATCGCCCTGCGGATCGCCGCCTTCGGCGCGGCGTCGTCGAGGTCGATCTTGCCGCGCTCGTGCTTGACCCCGAGGCTGCGCCAGATCGCATTCAGGTCCGGCGATACCGGCGCGTGCTTCATCTTCTTGTACAGCTCCTCGAGCACCGGCACGCCGATCGCCTTGTCGCCCTCGCGCAGCGTGCGCTCGAGCGTCCATTCGGCCTGATCGTTGCCACCGGCCGCGAGGATGCCGCGCATCGCATCGACCAGCCCGCGGGCGCCCTTGGTGCGCTCGCGGATCTCGAGATCGGCGAGCAGGCAGAACAGCGCGCCGCCCCAGTAGGTGCGCCCCCAGGTGTGCGTGCGATCGAGGCCGCGATCGCCGTCGGCGGGCAGGCCCTTGGGCAGGCCGCCGACGAGGTCGGCCCACACCTCCTCGACCGACATCGTACCGGCCCACAGCCGCGCGAACGGCTCGATGTACGTCGCCGTGCCCTCCTCGATCCAGTGGTGCGTGTCGGGCTGATCGGGAAACGCGGTGTGCACCATCTCGTGCGTCATCACCCAGTCGCGCCCGAGGTCGGCGACGCGCGTGTGCTCGCCCAGGCCGATCCGCGAGTGCGCGCCGCCCATCGCCCACGTCGTGCCGCCCAGCACCCCGGTCTCGCCGGCGACCGGGCGGACCACGATGCGGTAGCGCTTCACCGGAAACCGCCCGAAGTACGCGACGACGCCCCGCGCGGCATCGGAGATCCAGCTCATGACCTCGGCGCGCGACAGGTCGAGGTGGCCCTCGGCGATCTCGACCTCGATCTCGCCGCCCTCGACGGTGAGCGTGGTCGTACCCGGCGCGGCGAGCGCTTCGGCCGAGCACGCAAGCGCAAGCAGAGCCCCGAGCGCAGCGACAGGGGAGGACCAGCTCATCTCGCACTCATGCCGTGCTTCGCAGCCATTGCAACTGCGAGTCCGCCGACGGACGAGGCCACATCGACGTACACCCTGCGGGTACGGTTCTTGCCCCATGCCCCCGGATGCGCTTGCTGGTCGGTACTGCTGTCGCCATCCTCGCGATGGCAGTCCCGTACGCCCACGCTCTCGATAGCCACCGGGGTATGACGCAGTACCCGCAGACCCGGTACGAAGCCCACGACGGTCTCGCACACAACCTGGTCAGCTCGCTCGCGCAGACCCCAGACGGTTACCTGTGGGCCGGAAGCGAAGAGGGCCTCACGCGCTACGACGGCGCCACCTTCACGACCTACGATCATCGAAAGACCGAGGGCATCCCGACCAACACGTTCGCCGGCCTCGCGGTCGACCCCGCCGGCGTCCTGTGGGCCGGCACGCGCGATCACGGCATCATCCGCCTGATCAACGGCGAGTTTCACGCGGTGCTCTGGGAACCCGGCGCCGAGAACGCCCAGGTCCGCGCGCTCACGTTCGACCTCGACGGCGACCTCTGGATCGGCCTGCGCGACCGCGGCGTGGTCCGGCTGCGCAACGGTGTGCTCGTCGCAGCGCTCGGCTCGAGCGACGGCCTGCCGGCCGACGAGGTTCGCTCGATCCTCGCCGCGCGCGACGGCTCGATGTGGTTCGGCACGTTCCGCGGGCTCTCGCAGTGGAAGGCCGGCGCGCTCCTGCACGGGCCGCCGGGCCTCGACGGCATCGCGATCGACAAGGTCGCGCAGGACCCCCACGGCGACCTGTGGTGCGCCACCGCGAACGGCCTCGCTCACGTGCGCGGCGACAGCGTCGAGTGGATCGGCGCCGATCGCCTGCCCACCGCGCGCGTGCGGACGATCCTCTTCGACCGCGACGGTAACCTGTGGATCGGCACCGGCAAGGGCGTCGCCCGGATGACCCCCGCCGGCCGCATCGATGTCCTCGCGCGACCGGTCGCCATGGTGCTCACGCTGTTCGAGGACTCCGAGAGCAACGTGTGGATCGGCACCGAGGGCGGCCTCGACCGCCTGCGCGACGGGAACATCGTCCCGCTCGGCGCCGCGCAGGGCGCCACCGACAGCGTCGTGTTCACCGTGCGCGAGGATCCGACCGGTGCGATGTGGATCGCTTCGGACGAGGGCGTCTATCGCATGGCGCCCGGCGCATCGACGGCGACCAAGATCGCCGACGGGCACGGCACGATGTACGGCACCTTCCCCGACTCGCGCGGCGACGTCTGGTTCGGCGCGCGCGACGGCAGCATCGGCCGCTGGCGCGATGGCCAGTTCACGTGGCTGGGCGCGCGCGCCTGGGAGCGCGTGCGCGGGTTCGCCGAGACCAAGGACGGCATGTGGGTCGCCACCGACAACGGCCTGTTCCAGCTCCACGGCGATCACCTCGAGGACGCCGAGGCGATCGTGCCCGCCGTCGCGGTCAGCGCGATCACCCCCGACGCGAGCGGCGCGCTGTGGCTCGCGACCGAGAGCGGAGTCATGAAGTGGGCCGCGGGCGCGCTGGTCGCGATCCCGCCGGGTGGTCCGCCGAACAACACCTCGGCGACGACGATCCAGTTCGACGGCGACGGCACGATGTGGGTCACCACCGAGGGCGCCGGCCTGTGGCGGCTGCGCAACGGCCGGTGGTTCGGCTACACGTCCAAGGACGGCATGTTCGACGACCTCGTGTGGCGCGTGCTCGACGACGGGCGCGGCTACTTCTGGATGTCGTCGAACCGCGGGATCTGGAAGGTCGCGCGCGAGCAGCTCGAGGAGCGCGCGGCCGGCAAGCGCCAGACCATCGAGTTCGTGCTCTACGGCGAGGCCGACGGCATGCCCGACCGCGAGTGCGATGGCTCGATGGACCCGGCCGGCTGGAAATCGCGCGACGGCCGGCTGTGGTTCCCGACCGTCAAGGGCGTCGCGGTCATCGACCCCGCGCACCTGCATCCCACGCCGCCGGCGGATGCGCTGATCGACGGCGTGCGCGTCGACGGTCAGCCGCTGCGCTTCCGCGACTCGCTCACGCTCGTACCGGGCTCGAGCCGCCTCGAGATCGCCTACACCGCGCCGGCGCTGCGCTACCCCGAGCGCCTGCGCTTCCGCTACCGGCTCGACGGCTTCGACTCGGGCTGGAACGACGCGGGCGCCCAGCGCGTGGCGCAGTACACGAATCTGGCGCCCGGCGACTACCGCTTCATCGTCGAGGCCGGGCGCGACGGCGCGTGGGGCCGCGCGGGCGCGATCGCCGTGACCCTGCGGCCGCACTTCTATCAGACGCGCGGCTTCCGCGTGCTCGCGATCGCGTTCATCGTGCTCGCGATCGTCTCGCTGCCGCTGCTCCGCATCCGCCAGCTGCGCGCGCGCGGCCGCGAGATGGCCCAGCGCATCAGCGAAGCGGTCCGTGAGCTCGCCGAGCGCGAGCGGCGCCTGCGCGACACCCAGGCTCAGCTCGTCGAGGCCTCGCGCCAGGCGGGGCGCTCCGACGTCGCGACCGCGGTGCTCCACAACGTCGGCAACGTGCTCAACAGCGTCAACGTCTCGGTGATCCGCATCAACGAGATCGTCGGCAAGCTCAAGACCACGAACCTGTCGAAGATCGCCGCGATGATCAGCGAGCACAGGAGCGACCTGGGCCGGTTCTTCGTCGAGGACCCGCGCGGACAGAAGCTCCCCGATTACTTCAGCCAGCTCCAGGAGGTGCTCGAGCGCGACAAGTCGCTCGCGCTCGGCGAGCTCAAGTCGCTGATTCGCA